>CAKUKJ010000008.1 GCA_934662525.1 uncultured Coriobacteriales bacterium
CTGCTGGACTCGGCGATGATCTTGGCCTGGGCGGCCTCGGGGGCCAGCGTGCTGGCGGCGGCTGCGGCCGCACCTGCCGCGGCGGCGCTGGCGACGAAGTTGCGACGGGTCATTTCCATGATGTTCCCCTTTCGTTTGGCTGCACCCTGCGGTGCCCTTTGGTTGCCTCATGCCTTCGCCAGATGCGGTAGCGCACGGTTGATTTGTCGTGCGCTACACGTCTGAGCTGCGAGGATGCCATGTGTTTGGTTCCCCTTGGCGGCATCTCGCCTCAGCACGCCACGCATGATGGCACGGCATTCCCGACCGCACAATGTTCCGGGCGCCAACCGCTTTTTGGGGCCTGCAACTGTTTCTGGGGGCGAGCGGTTGAGGGCTCCAACCAACCGGTTGGAACGAAGAGTTGGGGCCCTCAACCTGCCGTGGAAGCCGCAGGCAGCGTACAATTCGAGTGCCTCGCCAGGGGACGGGGCGCTGATTTCGGGGCCGTCGATCAGGGGGACTGTGGCTTGAACACCGAATACCTGCGCTATTTCGAGCTCGCTTACATGGAGGGCAACTTTTCTGCCGCCGCCCGGCGCGTGCCCGTGTCGCCCCAGGGCCTCACCAAGGCCATCCACACGCTGGAGAAGGACCTTGGTGTGCCGCTCTTCAACATAGACGAGGCCACCGGCACGCCTGTGCCCACCGACTACGCCCACGAGCTTTTCCAGTATGCCCAGGTTTTCGACTCGAACACGCACCTGCTGCAGAGCACGTTCGATTCCATTCGGGGAGGTCAGCGCTCCACCATCCGTCTTGCCTGCTCGTTGGGGGTGCTCGGCGCGTTCGGGCCAGAGTTCCTGGAGAGGTTCGGGCAGCTCCACTCCAACATCGACTTCGACTATTGGGAGGCATCCGACGCCCTCGTCGCCCGCGCCCTGCAAAAGGGTGAGTGCGGCCTGGCGCTGCTCGTGGGGCAGGTGCCGCAGGGCGTACGGGCAAGTGAGCTCTACCGGTGCCGGCAGTATTTCTGGGTGGGGGAGGAAAGCCCGCTTGCCGGTCGCGACTCGCTGTGCCTGCCCGACATCGCGGGTTGCGACGTGGCCATCCCGGGGTCGGGCTTCGACTGCTACCGCAGGCTCGTGGAAGGCGCCGAGCAGGTGGGCGCGCGCCTGGGCCATGTCTACCAGATGAGCGAGATATTCCAGCTCTATGAGTTCGCCGCAAGCGGGCGGGGCGTGGGGTTCTCGGTGGAGCATCTGGTGAACCTGCCCATCTTCGCCCGCGACCGCCGCGCCGTGCCCGTCGTCCTCGAAGGCGCCCAATGGCGTTTCTCCATCGCCTGCCTCGACACCCACGCCCTCGACGACGCCGAGCAGGCGTTTTGGACGTACTGTCAGGCAAGCGCGAAGGGCCTGGGGGAGTAGGGTGTGACGAGCGCCGGCGTGAGTTCGGCGTCATGTCGTGTCGCCGTCCCACACGACCTGGGCACGGTCTTACTGTAGCGCCCACTTCCATGCAGGCACGGCGGTGATGCGGCCGGCCTCGCTCGATGAAGTGACGAATCGGTCGGGTTCCAAAGCCTGCTAACATACCCGGAAAATGATGAGTCAAATTGTCGGAAAATAATTAATAAGATTGTCGGAAAATCATTAACGTACCTGTTAAAGAGGATTGCCGACATCTATACTGGCGATACCTGCAACCCCATCGTAAGGAGCAGCCAATGCCGAATGTCTTGCCGCCTCGGGACCAATACATGCCCCGCATCGTTGATGAGCAAGTGCGTCAGTACCTGGGTATTTTTGGTGCTGTCGAAGTCGCCGGAACCAAGTGGTGCGGTAAGACCTGGACGGCGTGCAGGCAGGCAAACAGTGTGAGTTACGTGGACGAGGCGCTCTCGCTGGCGCGTTCCGACCCACGCGCAATGTTGGTGGGCGAGCGTCCCCATGTTGTCGATGAGTGGCAGAAGGCCCCGATGATTTGGAATGCCGTGCGCCACGACGTGGATATGCAGAGGGGCCTGCGGGGAGCTTGGATTCTGACGGGCTCGTCAACGCCGATGGTAAAGGATTCAGACGAGGCCGCCGCGCTTCACAGCGGGTCGGGGCGAATCGGCCGAATCCGAATGAGGCCCATGTCTCTTCAGGAATCAGGGGACTCGAGCGCGGCCGTGTCGCTTGCCGACCTTTTCGACGGCAAGTTTGCCAATGCCGTAGTGCAGGGAGACGCTGCAACAATGGCCCGCTTTGCCTGTAGGGGAGGCTGGCCTGAAGTCCTTGATCTTTCCGCCAGCCAGGCGCAGGTGACTGTGCGGGAATATCTCAAGCTTCTTTTTGAGGAGAGCATCCCCCGCCATGGCAAGGATGCTTCCATCGCGCGGCGTATCGCCCGATCCATTGCCCGAAATGTGGGCCAGGCCGCCACGTACAAGGTTTTGCTTGCTGACATATCGGCGGGAGATGAACCCCTCGTGAGCCCACAGACGCTTGCCTCCTACGTTTCCCTGCTCAAGGACCTGTATTTTATAGAAGAGGTACCTGGCTGGGTGCCCGAGTGGAGGTCTCCAAAGCGCTTGGCGGTTAAACCGAAGCGCTATCTCGCCGATCCATCCCTTGTGGTGGCGCTTCTTGGCATGAATGAGGAGTCCCTTCTGGAGGATTGGCAAACGTTTGGCCTGGTATACGAGAATCTTTGCATGCGTGACCTGGCAGTGTATGCGCAGGCGCTTCCGGACGGCCCTGCGGAAGTGATGTACTACCGCGACGACACGGGCCTTGAGGCAGACGCCGTTATCGAGCTGCCCGATGGCCGATGGGCGGCTTTTGAGTGCAAGTTGGGAGTGGCGAAGGCCGACCAGGGCATTGCGTCGCTTAAGCGCCTCCGTGCAAAGCTGATGGCCAATCCCCAGGTGCGCACGCGCCCTCCCGAGTTTCTTGCGGTTCTTACGGGCACCGGCGAATACGCCTGGCGGGCAGAGGAAGGCGTGTACGTCATTCCGGTACGTGCACTAGGAGTTTAGGTTGCGGGTGTTTGAGCGTCAGCGACTGCGGGGCTGGGGTCGGGCAAATGAGGCAAATGCATGCTGGGACATGGCCGACTGTGTCCAGACGCTGATGAGTCCCGTGGTCCCTCGGTCTAAATCAGCCCCGCGCTGTGGGCGAAGACCACGATGCCCGCATCCAGCGCCAGGAACACCGGCAGACCGTAGACAAAGTACCACTTCTTTGTCTTGTGCCTTGTGGCGTACATGCCGATGAGGCCACCAACGGAGCCGCCTGCCAGGCAGAGTCCCAAAAGGCATGCTTCGGGCATGCGCTTTCTGGGGTCGTTCCCGTTTGTGGCTGCTGCCTTGTCCATGATGAAGACCACCAGCGTGGCCAGGTTTATCACCGCCAGGTATATGCCCAGCACCTTGAGCGCGGCCAAGTTCCAGGAGGCGAGGAACTCCTCTGGGCTCACGTGCACCAGGCCTGTGACGACAGCCGTGATCGCGCCCCAAGCAATCAGGCAGGCAAAGGCGAGGAACCACCAGGCCACATTGCCCTTGTTTATCCGGTGCCCGGGGAGCCTGCCGCTCCATACGAACAGTGCCAGCAGCGTGCCCACGGCGCCGCCGCCCACCGGGAACAGGTCCATGACGACGGCGTTGGCCTTGGTGTCGTCCAGCTTGGGGAAGAACCCGCATAGGAAGAAGTCGATGGTGTACGCAAGGAACGCCGCTGCGTTCGCAACGGCGAGATATGTGACAAAGGGGCTCATGTTGTTCCAATTCGTTCGGAAGTACGGCTGCACATCATAGCATTGCGCCTTGCCCTCGCGAAAAAACACGCGTGTTTGCGTTTTGCGCAGGGGCGTGCCAGCGCAATCTCGCGCATGCCCGCCCTTTTGATGCCTGATCTAGGACGAATGCTTGGCAAAAGTTCTCTTGAGTCTGTTCAACTGGTCTGGGCGCCAGTCCTTGTACAGGTAATACTCTGTTCCAGCGATGTCCACGGGCTGCCTTGTGTAGCGCTTCCTGTCCTTTTCGTCGGGTTGGCGCGCCCGGCAAATTGGATGGCTCACGCCAAACTGCATCTGAGACACCCTTGCGTCGGTGAGCCCGTCTTTGAAGAACGGGCTTTGCGCGATGGCGGACAACATTCTGACAACTTCGTCGGAGATCTCAGGCTTGTCGTTGGGACGAGCCGCTTGGTTAACGAGAGGCGTTACTCGGGCGACGGGGACCATCACACTGGCGGCCTCTTGCCCGCCCCGCGAGTCTGCCGTCGCAGCCGCGCCCTCTGCGCCCATCCGCTCGCGCCCGCCATTCGCGTCTTGCATCGCGGCGGGAGCCGCCTCGCGATGCAGCGCGCGCACCGCATCCGTCGCGGGAATCGCATGGTCAAGCTCGTTGACGAACGGGCTGAAGACGCACAGGCCGTCTGACAGCATGCCTGCCTCGAGAGCCCAGGTGCCCAGCTCCTCTGCCCACCCCTGCCCCTGCTCGCCTCTCCCGCACAGCAGCCATACGGAGTCTATCGGCTTCCCGTCGGACCGTATAGAGCAGTGCTTGTACTTGTCGACGCAGTCGGCATAGTAGTCGCGGCAGTACTCAGGCTCGCTGTACTTCGAGTCGAGCACGACCATGCGTTCGGCAGCGTCTGGGCCGGTTTGGCGAAGCACAAAGTCGGGCGTCCAGTAGGAGTCCATCGACTGGCTGCCGCTCATCGACTTCGTTGTGCGATGGACGGTGAGGCCGCCTTCCTCTCGGCTGTCGCTGTAAAAGACCGCCTGGTACCACAGGGTGGAAGAGGCCTGGCCCTTGGTGAACGAGTATTTGTTGGCAACGCGCCTCTCGTTTGAGAAGTAGCGCGACGAGAGCGAGTACGCGACCAGCTCCGGCTCAGACGCCGCATAGCCAAGCTTCAAGTGGTAGTTTACGAGGTTTGCCAGGCAGAACAGCTCGTAGAGGCGCGGCATGCTTCGAATCTCGAGCATGAGTGCCTCTTTCTCCACATTGACCTTGCCGTATTCGAGCCATTCGAGCATGGCCTTGTAAACTCGCACGTAATGCGGGATTTCCTGGAACGCTTTGCTCCTCCTGGGCAAGACGTATTTCCTGGGGGCTTGCAGCCCCCAGACCGTCTCAAGGGTCCTTAGGTCGCGCCTGGCACGGAGCCGAAGCGCCTCTACCGCCGCGATGCGCGGGCGTGCTCGTTCTAGCTGGGCGTCGACAATCACCATCGATGGCAGGCATCCCTCGTTGACCGAAATGGAAGCCAGCTGCGATTTGGCGGCCTCCAATCCCGCTATGCCCTCGTTGAGGGTGGCGAGCAAAGAAGACGAGGCGCGAACGACGTCTTGAAGAAGGCCGAGAACTGCCATGTTCTCGGGCACGTTGAGTGAGATGCGCTCCACCGATGTCTGGACGCGTGAGACATGCCAGCTAAGGTCCTGGCTTGCGGGCGCGGGTAGGCCGCCCTTGCCCACGGCAATCGCGTCGGGGTTGCGTGAGAGCCATTCGGCCTCGGCGCGGCCGACGTTGCGTGCGCGTTTTGGGTCAACCACTTCTTGGGCGCTGCGCGACTTCGTGCGCGGCCTGAGCTTGAGGGCCGGCATCGCCTCTTCAACCAGGGTCAGGACCGAGTCGGCATGTACCACGAATGCCTCGACCGACGCGCTTCCATCCCCTTGGGCCGTTGCCTCACCGGGATTGCCGTCGTCGCCCTTCACGGTCATGAGTTTCATCGCGGGGGCCAAATCTGGGCCCAAAAGGGCGTCGAGCATGCCGACGACGTGCTTCTTGAGGTTGGGGATGCAGCACGAGCAGGGAATGCTGCGGGTTGAGACGCTTCGCGAGCCTTGGCCTGAAACCGAGATCGACACGCCAGGGGCGACAAAGCCATATGCGAGCTTGAACGGCTGCCACGCATCCCCTGTTGGGAGGGCATATTCGCTGGCAAAGCCCTCCTCTGTGGCAGGTCTGGGCATCGAAAGCGAGGGATGGACGACTTCCGAGCCGCAATATAACGAGAGGGTCGCCGGGCCAAAGTCGACAGTCGACAGGACGGAGGCACGGTAGGTGCCCCTGTCGGCGACGGCATGCTCGAGGTCCATGTCTCCTTGCGGCCAGTAATCGGCGCATGCGAGCAACAGCGACTTGCCGTTCTTCGTGTCTGTGAGCTTGAGCGCAAGCCTTGCAGCATCGAGCCTAGGCGAAGAACTGGTAGAAGCCACTTGCCTCACCCGCTTTCAGCATCCTCTCTGCCTGGGCCCTGGTCCTCGGGAGGCTGTTGATCTTGCAGATGGCTTCAAGAAGCTGCTTCGCGTTCTCCTCGCTGCCCGATACGCGCGGGAGCACCTTCTGGCAGACGGCGAAGTCCACCGGGTCGTCGGCCGTCGCGGCCGTTGAGATGTCCATGACCGCCAGGGCCGCGCTCACATAATTCCTCATCATGAGCTGGCTTCGCGGGCTGACGCTCATGCCTGCCCCCTTGCAGGTTTCGATTACCTCGCGCAGGCGCAAGCTGGAGGAAACGTCGATCGAGCTGCGCCTGGGGCCGAATGCCGTCTGAAGTGTGTCGATTCCGAGGGCTTCCTGTGCCGAGAAGTCGGTGTCTTCCTGCTGGAAGTCGTCGTTGTCGAAATCGAAGTCCTGAGGTTCGAGCATGATGACCCAGCTGCGGTCAAGGAAGCGCGGGGAGAGCTCTTCCGTCGTATGGTCGAAGTTGACGGTGGCGATGAACCTCAGCCAGTTCGGAACGGAGAAGGATGTGCCGCCGCCAAGCGAGAGGTTGAGCTCGGCGCTGCCGTCTTTTCTGTCGCAGGCGAGGAGGAACGGGGACCAGTAGTGCTCAATGGAGCTCAGGTTGGCCTCGTCAAGCAACATGAGATAGGGCACGCGGGGCGTCGTTGAGGCGCGCTCGGCGTCAAGCTCCGCGAACGCCGAGAAGGCCGAGCTGTTTGCGGGCTCCACGCGCTGGGAGAACGGGTTGTAGTATCCGATGAAGTCCTTGTAGCTCGTCCATCCGCGTTCGACCGAAACCTCGCAATACCGCTTGGCATTGGGTTGACTGAGGCCCAGGGCGCCGGCGATGATGCCGGCAAGCGACGTCTTGCCCGTGCCAGGGTAGCCGGCAAACGTCGTGATGTAGCCCTGCGTGAGGCAGATGAGCAAGTTCGCGATTTCGTTTCGGGGCAGCTCACGGCCAGCTCGAACGCTGACGGCGTCATATACCCGGTCGAGAATGGCACCGGGCGCCATGTCTTCCTGTCCCGCAAGCAAGACGGGTGCGTTGACTTCGGCGGGCTCCGGCTGAGACGCTGCCGTTGAGCTTGGCGTCGTGGCGGCGGTCCCGCCCAGCGACTCGACCAGCTCCTGGACCGCGACGGACTTCAGGATATGCTCGCTTACCGCCTGCTCCTCGCGGAAGTCGTTGACGACCTTCCTGATGGCGCTCTTGGCGGCGTATTCGCCTTCTTTCAGCTCCTCAATGTGCGCCTCAAGGTCCCTTTTAGCCTTTTGGAGCCTGGCCGTCTCCTCCTTGGTTTTGTCGAGCTCGGCTTGAGCCTCTTGGATGATCCGCCTCTTTTGCTCATCGCGGGCTGATTCTGCCTTGGCGCATTCCTCCTCGGCGGCCTTGGCGCGGGCGAGGGCCTCGCTCGCGCGCTTTTCGGCAGTGTCGGCCTTGGCGTTCATGTCGGCCTCGCGTGCCTCGACCTTACGTCTTACCTGGTCGTTTGCGATGGCTATCTCATAGAAACCGGCGAAATGCTCGTCGGCCAGCACATACTCGGCAAGCTTGTCTTTGGGTATGGAGCTGACTGCCGCAGCCTTGCGTTCCTCCGAGAGCTCATCCCATGCTTCCCACGAGTCCGCCATGCGAATCATGCGTCGCCGACGCTCGTCGGACATTTTGGCCTTGGCGTCAAGGTCGGTTGCGGATTCGAGGGCTGCCTTCAGCAGTTTCACGTCGGCTTTTGAGAGGTCGGGCAGCGTTGCCTTTGCCAACCGGCCGCAGATATCGACAAGCTCGGAGTCGGTGATCCAGTCGTAGCGGGGGGTGGTGGCGCCTGCAAGCTTCCTCAGCTCGTCGATATCGATGAACTGGGCGAAAGGCGTGCCGTTCTTGTCGGCGATTTCGATATTGAACGTAAACGACGCCTCGTCTATCGCATACACATAGCGGTCGAACGACGGGGAGGCGTCAAGCGTGTAGAACCCGCCCGCGCCTGAGGCCCGCTGCATCTCAAAAGGTCCGTAGAGCAGGCGTTTGTGGTCTTCCACCTGGGCAATCATCACAAACTTCGAAACGGGTCCTGCTTGGTCGGCATACGGGAGGACTGGTTTTTCGGGTTTGGCGGAGAAGTCCACATTGCCGCCGTCGAGGTAGATGACCTGTGCGAGGCGATATGAGGCGGATTGGCTCGCGAAGGTCTTGAACTCAACGACGGATTGGCCAGGCTTGCGTGCGGGGTCTATGACGGAATTGTATACGTGGGACTCCCCGTTGGGCCCGTAGTAGTAGTTGTCTTTGAAGCCGCTGTCGTTGATCTTCATGACGACGAGGCTCCCACAGTTGCTTTCGAGCCTGTCCTTTTCTTGGGCGCCGCCAATCACGGTCATGGGCAGGCAGCCGACATCGGGAAAGGCCGTCGGGTCAACCGGTGAGACGGTGTCGTTTTCCACGGCATACCGCGGCCAGCTGAAGATGCGGCTGCCCTGGGACGTGCCGTAATCGATATACGCCAGGAGGTCCTTCTTGACCAGACTCTCGGCGCTGTCGTACGAAGCCTTGCTTAGAACGTAGCTCATGGGGCGCGCCTCTCCTTTAGCTTCGCGGGTCGCCGACTCTTGCGGGGCGGCCGACGGCCCTGCCGCGAATGACGTTTGCGGCTATTTTGCCACGATATGTGGCGTGTGGCGGTTTCAGGATGACATACGGACATACGTTGTCAATGGTTGAGGCCTTTGCTTACGCTCGCCATCAGCTGTTTGAGGATGACGCGGGGCGGGCGGCCGCGCCAAAGGACAGGGGGTCGGGTACTGCGCCGGCGATTTGAAGGCGAGCGACATGGGTGGGGGCAAACCGTAAGGCTGCCTGCGGCAAGGGTGCGGTTCAACATGCCGACTTGCCAAGGCCTGGGGGGAGTCGAGGTGGCGGGTGTCAGACACGCCTATTGACGCCAACGTTTCGTATGTGGTTACGGCCACGCCGCCCATTTCCTCCCAGGCGGCGACCGCCTGGTTTCGGCCTTGCCCGTGGACCTTGATGGTGCTAAGCGCGCTGAGCCTGGGCGACTTGGATCGGAGGCCATTCCCAAGGCCACCATTCTAAAGCGCAGTGCCCCGCGGCTGGTCTTCATCCAGCTCCTTCAAGCGGAACAAGCACCGGTCGAGGTAACCGTTGCGGGCATATCGGCCCAGCAGGCCCTCGGCGAAGCGGTCTTGTCTCACGAGGGTCATTATGAGGGCGCATGCCAATTCAGCGTTGGCGTGTTCCACGTCGCAGGCGGCAAAGCTTTCGTCCGACATTTCGACTCCATAGCGCTCGAGTGTCTCAAAGTAATCGATTTTGGTGTACCCGTCCGAGTCATAGAACGCATCATGGTGGTAGAACGCATCCGTAAAGTCATCGAGGCCGCATGTCCCCCAGTCGTCTTCGCTCTTTCTGCCGGCTAGCTCTCCGGCGAATGCAGTCAGTGTCTCGTACATGCCTATCTCCCGTCTTCTGGTTGATATACCTGCTGGCAAGCCGTACAGCACAGACAGTATCGACAAAAACGGGAAGACTGGTAAACCGTCGGGGGACATTTGGGCTGATTTGGGGCGAGGACGGGTTGGGGTCAAGGGGGCGTGGGGGCGCTAGGAACAAGAGGGGAGGCGCAAGGTCTTCCCTCTCGCATGCTCCTCACTAAAGAGGCGCGATGGCCAGCAGGGGTGCCGCAAGAACAGATGCGGCCATGCGGGAATTATGGATTCTAGCCTCGCATGACGTGTACTTAGTCTATCGTTGGACTATATTTAGTCCAACGATAGACTAATAAGGAGAGGGGACAACATGGCGGATACGGCGTTCCCAAAGGAGTTGTGGGGTTGTTGGCGCGATTTGACGGTCGCGTACAACACGTTCGCGTGCCAGGCGGGTGTCGATACGAGCGAGCTCTATGTTGTGGACGCGCTCTGGGATGTCGACGGCGGGCTGACTCAGCGCGAAATCGGTGAGCTTTGCGACATGGGCAAGCAAACCGTCAGCGTCGTCTGCAAGAGGCTTGAAGCGCGGGCCGACATCTGCTCGCAGCAAAGCAGAACGGACAAGCGGGCGAAAATCGTCGTCCTGACGAGCGACGGTCGTGCTCGATGGTGGGATGCCATCGAGAAAATGCGCGCATGCGAGGCGAGTGCTGTGGCGGGCATTTCGAAAGAGGACGCTGACCACTTCATGAGAATTTGCAAGCGCTACACCGAGGCCTTTGTCAAAGAGGTGCAACGATGAACCCGTATCTGCTTCTGGGCGCCTCGGTGGTCTTTGAGGTTTTCGCCGACACGTGCATGAAACTCTCCGAAGGATTCACGCGCAAACAATACATCGTGGGAGTTGCCGCAGGCTATGCCGTCTCGTTCGTCATGCTCTCGAAAGTGCTGATGACGCTGCCTTTGGGCATTTCCTACGCAATATGGACGAGCGTTGCGGTCGCACTTACCGCAGTAGTCAGCCGAATCATCTGGAAAGAGCGCTTCAACGTGAAGAAAGTCGCGGGCATCGCGCTCATCATCGTAGGCGTCGCCTGCCTGAGGATGGGGGCGATGTAAATGAAGGGCAAGTCCATTTTGCTTCTTGCATTCGCAATCGCAAGCGAGACGATCGGCACGACGTGCCTGAAGCTTTCCGACGGTTTCTCTCACCCGCTTTTCAGCGTGGTTACGGCCGTCTGTTACATCGTCTCGTTAAGCATGCTCACCTCGGCGCTCAAACACCTGAGCTTGGGAATGGCATACGGCATTTGGGGCGGCGTCGGGACGATGCTGACGACGATTGTCGGCATCGCTTTATGGCACGACCCGTTTACTCTCGTCATGGGAGTCGGCATGGTGGCCATCATCGCGGGAGTGGCCTTGCTGAGTGCGGGCACGCAAGAAGCCGAGGAGGCCGTACTGGTGAAGTGACGGCCTTCGAGGGCTTGTTCGCGCAGCATGGCAATGGCCCGACGGTAGCCGGCAGTTTGTATGGACCGCCGTTCTTCGACAGGCCAAGCGGGCAAAACTAGGCTCAGCGGTCGGGGCGCGCGCTTCAAAACCTCCTGCGCGACTGGCGGCGAAAGCACCGCTCGCATATGCCGAAGCGATGGCCCCAGGGCAGGGGCCGCCCGCACGACGAGCAACGGCGCGCCTCGTAGCTCTGCCGCGCAAGGAAAGACGAAATGTCGGCCGAGACCTCGTCGCGCAAGAGGGCGACGTCGCTGACGCTCACGGCCGCCGCGGTGGGGTGCCCCTCTCCCGGGCCCAACAGATAGGCGCCGACCAGGTCGAGCTTGTCGTAGACCGTCTGCATGGACTCGAGGTCGTCTTTGTCCCAGCCCTTGTCGAAGTCGGGCAACGGGGTTCCTGCCACATGGGCGCGCAGTATCGCTTCCCACAGGTCGAGCGCGGAGCCGTTGGCCGATTTGAAAGGCAGCGTCGCGAAGGCATACACCGTCCGCGCGTCCGCCGTGACCTTCTCCGCCCTCTCGGCAAGCATGGCCTCCTCTGAGTAGTCGGCGCAGCGGAAGGGCGCCGGCGCCTTCGCGTTCGACCAGGCGTCGAAGAGCGCTGAGACGGGCGCGTCGATGTCCAGCAGGGTTCGGGGAAACGAGAGCGTCGCGCTGCGGACGGGGCGGACCTTTGCGGCCAGGGCGTCTGCCACAAACGTGGGGTCTACGGCAGATGCCGCCTCCCCGGCCTCGGCATAGCCATAGCGCCCCGCGCGCCCCGCAATCTGCTTGACCTCGCCGGGGGTCAGCGTCACACGCTCGCGGCCGTTGAACTTGTCGTGCCGCAGGAACACCACGCGCTTCACGGGCAGGTTGAGCCCCATACCGATGGCGTCGGTCGCCACCACCACCTCGGCGTCGCCCTCGCGAAAGCGCCGCGCCTCGGCTTGGCGCACGGCGTGGGGGAGCGCCCCGTACACCACGCAGCAGGTGCGGCCCGCGCTGTGGAGCTCTGCCGCCGCAGCGTGGACGTCGCGCTTCGAGAAGGCGATGCAGGCGTCGCCCGGCTGCACGTCTTCGGGGAAGCGCACAAGCTGGGGGAGGGGCCGCAGCGGGTTCAGGCGCTCGTGACGCTGCGCGCGGTAGGTGTCGCCGAAGCGCTTGCGGCATCCGTCCAAGATGCGGCGGACGATGTCGAGGCCCTCCGGCGCGCAGCATATGTGCAGCTCATCGGCATCGACGCCGATGAGCGCGCGGCTCCAGGCACCCCCGCGGTTGGGGTCGCCCAGCATCTGTGCCTCATCTATCACGGCCACGTCCCAGCTGTCCCGGGGGTCAAACATCTCGACCGTGGAGGCGACGTGCTCGGCCCCCTCCACAAGGCGCCGCTCCTCCCCGGTCACGAGCGAGCAGGGGCAGTCGCGGTCGTTCGACGCGTCGGCCACCTCTGCGGCAAGGAGGCGCAGAGGACCGAGGTAGACGGCGCGCCCGGCGTTTCTGAATGCCGTGAGCGCGTCATGGGTCTTGCCGGCATTCGTGGGGCCGACATGAACGATGACCTTGCGGGGGTGCGTGCGATGTGAGGGATACCCCAGATACGGGTCGGCCTTGGCGGACACCGCCGCTTCGGCGTGCGCACGTTTCAAAGCCGCCTGGAACGCTCGCTCGCCCTCTCTGCCGGAGGCCAAGTCTGCGCCCAATGTGCGCAGCTTCGGGTTGGCGGACGTGCACAGCGCGTCGATATAGGCGTCCGTATCAAAAGAGCGGCAAAGCGAGGCCTCGAAGGCGGGCATTCGGCATGCGAGGAGCTGGTTCTTTACGTAATCGTGGGCATCGGGGCCGATCAGCGATGACCCAAGCCGGTTGAGGTCGCGGTCGGCCTTCAGCAGGTCGCGGTACACGCGGTCTGCAAGGCCCTGCTCCTGGCCCTTCTTTCGGGCCTTGGTATCTAGCGTGCGGACAAGGGAGCGACGCCAGGCGCCGCTGTCGCCCATGACGCGGCCGGCGACTTCGAGGCTGGTCTCGGACATCCTCACGAAGCCGTGCTTGCCGTATGCGCAGAGCAGCAGCTCGTCGTCGGCGGCCTTGCGGGCAAGCTCGCGTGCGAGCCGGTCGCAATACGCCTGCTCGCCGCCGAGCAAGGCGAACACGTCGCGGTCCGGCGGGTACTGCTCGACGAGGCTTTTGTGTAGGAGGAGCTTCGTGCGTGCCTGGCGCGCGTCCCGAACGCAGCGTCTCAGGTCGTCGGCCTTGGTACCGGTGCGTTGGGCCATCTCGTTGCGATAGGCCTGAAGGATTCCCGCCGGGATGTCGTCGTCGCTCGTTGCCTGCCGCCAAGACGAGAGCGTCTGCGCAAGGAGGGCCTTGTAGGCGTCGGATGTCTTGAAGTCGCGCGGCCAGTGCCGCTCGCAGCCGTGCGTGCGCTGGCGGTCCTTCTCGATTGCCGAGCGGGCCAGGCGCTGGGCCGTGCCCGAACGCTCGGCGAGCCAGGACGCGAGCGCCTCGTCTCTGCCCGGATGGGCGAATCTGCCTGCATAATCGTCGGATTCGTCCTTGCGCGTCGTGCGCCATCCGGAGCCGGCGAGCTCGCCGAAGGCGGAATCAGACTCCAATACGGCTATGAACCGGGTCTCGAGCTCCAGATAATCGCGTTCTTGGGGAGAAAGCCAGAGGTCGAGGCCTGCAGGCGGGAGAGAGTCATCGGCCGGCGCATCTGTCGAGGCGGCTGCGTCCCAGGCGTCCTCGATGATTCGCGCGAGCTCGTTGAGGCGCCACAGTTCTCGCGGGTCAAAGGGGCGGTGCTTAGGAGGCCTGTTCGGGGCCTTATCATCCTGCTCGGGGGCGGTGCTGTCGGTTTGTGTGTCTTTCAATGCGGCCAGGCTCCTCGTGGCGAAGAAGTGCGTTTGCAAGATTGTATACGCACCGTCGGCTGCCTGGTGACCTGAACGTCTCGCATTGCGGTTGCACCCTGCGCAAACAGTTGCCAAGTCTCATGCTCGGCGGCTTGGAAAGAACGATGTGCGAAAACATCCGGGTAAAACCTCTGAAAACATCCGGTCAAAGATGCCGAAAACATCCGGTCAGAAATCATGAAAACCACCGGTTCGATTCCCTGAAAACCTCTGGAGTGATGCATTACGCCTGGTCAAAAGCGGAGGTGGGGGGAGTTCAACATACTTACGCCTGAAGGCTGCAAACCGCTCTTGGTTGACGGCCAGATTGCCAACGTTATGGATGCTTTTGGCGTGTTGTGCGAGTGGGAATGCTGCAGAGGTGAACGTCGGGGCATGATGAGACCTGATTTTTGCCGTCTTGCGAGGGCCCACATGCGCTGTTCTGGCGGTTTTGGGCAACCCTGAAAGGCGGTCTCATTCGGGGAGGCCTATGCGCTCGGCACCGCCAGGCGAACCACCATAGAGCCCCACATAGGCGCTTGAACTGGATTTCACTGGTACGGTTGCCGACACACTCGTCCCATAGGGCGGGGTTGTGCCGCCTCGAAAGCATGCGCATGTCGTTTGGCTCGGACGCTGTCCATTTTACCCATCCCCTCTCGGCGCATCGGTTCCATGTCGCCTGAAATGGCCCTTAAAGCTTGCGGCGCCGTTTTGTTAAAACGCCCCCACTGCATTTCCTGCACGGCTAAACCGTTGCCAAAACCCATGGCTTGATTCATCCCTTTGGTCTTGCTTTAGCATGACATTGCGTTTTGGCAACATTTGGAGAAACGGAACTCTGCAGTGTTGCCTGGTTCGGTCAGGTGAATTGAAAGGGGATACCACATGAGTTTTCAGACGCAGCGATTGTCTTGCGTGACCTCGCTGGCGCGCATGTCAGGCATGCTGGCATGCGTTGCAGGCGCCTGTTTGGCACTTGCGTTTATGCCGATGACGGGCGCATTGGCCGAGCACGCCGAGCAAGCGGGCGAGACCGAAGAGGCTGAGAACCCGTATGCCGAGGAATACGGCCAATATGCCCCTCGGGTGTTTACCAACGAGTACGGCAATGAGATTCAACAGACCCCTTGGTCAAGCGGAGGCCTGCTTGGCTGGGGGTTCGGGTATTCTCTTGACTTTCCTTACTACAACAATTACGTGCTGAACGCCGACGCGCGTGGCTGCAACTCGTGCCACGACCTGGTCGACGTCGTGGAAAACGGCCTGCTGGCCGACGGTTCCCATCAGTTCTATCTGGCGGGATACCCTACGGCGACCATGAACTATGAGGACAGCTGCCTGGCGTGTCACTATGCCTATGGCGTCGACACCATGGACTTCATTCACGGGCACATGAACAACGAGACGTTCGAGGCAATGAACGGCTCGTGCCTGTCGTGCCACTACATCGAGGAAGACGGCTCGATGGTGCTGTGGGATGAGGTCAAGTATGACGTTCTCAAAGGAATTGCCGACGTTGCGGCTGACGAGTCCCAGGCAACGGTCACCTACGACCAAGACGTGATAACGCCTGTTGAGAACATGTTTACCGTCGAACATGCCGCCAACGATTTTAAGGATGACTACGTCGAGCACCGAGACGACATCCGAGACGTCTACACGGTATCGTTCGTCGGCGAGCTTGGGAACCCCTGCGAGTTCACCATCCAAGAGATGATTGACCTGTTCGGCACCGAAACGCGCACCATGACGCGTGCCTGCACCTTGCTCGGCCCTGGCGCCCCGCTCATCTTCCAGGCGGAGGTCACAGGCATCCCGCTCAACAAGGTGCTCGACTACCTGGAGGTCAACGGGGACGATACTCTCATGCAGACTAACGGATATGACGGGTATTCGCTTGTCACGTCTGTCGAAAGCTACCGTGCTACCGATGGCCTGCTGGTATTCGAAATCAATGGCGAGGAGCTGAGCGACGAGCAGGGATACCCCCTGGCGCTGTGGTTCGACCATGGCACGGCGGCCGGGGCGGGTACCGAGTATTTGAGCGAAATCGTGTTCACGACTCCCGAAGAAGCTTCCCACGCTCCTGACATCACGAACAACTACTACGAGGCGCTCCACGCCGACTATCTCTACCCCTATGGCATCTATGAGGGCGAGCTGATCAGCACCCCCAACATCGGCGTGCTCTCGGCCCAGAGCGGACAGGTTTTCGCCGCAGGGGAGCCCGTGCACCTCGAGGGCTATGCCTATGGCTTCGACGAACAGGTCGTCAAAATGGAGTTCAGTTTCGACCGCGGCCAGACCTGGGTCGAGGTTCCCGTCGAAAACGCCGACATCGATCAGTGGGTGTATTGGCAGATGGACGTTCCCGCATTCAGCGAGACGGGTGCCTATCTGGTGGAAATGCGCGTCACGTCGATCGGCGACGACGGCGAGGATCACGTCTGCGCGCGAAACCCCCAGTTCCTGATTAACGTCCAGTAATCTGGGCGTATGCAACCGTTTCGAGGGCAAGTTTAAGGAGAGCCTCCATGACTACATGCATGGTAAAAAACGCCAGTCTAGCTGCGGGGGCCGCAGTGGCCTTGCTCGCTGGCAACGCATTGGCCCTTGCCGCTGACGCGCAGGCGGGGGATTCGCAGGGGTCGACTTCCGTTGCAACTGAGGCGAGTGGAATCGCCTCAGGCGTCGTTGCGGTGGAGCAAGACAAGGTCGAGGGCGTCTTCTCGTTCACTCAAGGCGAGGTGACTCCGACGGCCGTTGTCGCACGAAACTTATCCGGCGCGTCCGTCGCCCTCTGTGGAACCGGAGCCGTCGCAGCGGGGGAGGCCGTGAGCTATGAGGACTGGGCCGTCGAGGTGACGGGCGAAGTCTCCAACCCGTTCTCCGCCACCCTGGCTGAAATGTCGGATGAGCAGGGAACCGCCAGCCTGGTCATGGGCTGCTCGTGCCTGGGCAACCCCGTTGACGGAAGGGCGAGCGCCAACGCCGACGTCCTGGGCATATCTCTCGCTTCGGTCATTGAGCGTGCGGGTGTTGGCGATGACGTCAATACGGTGGTGTTCGCCAGCGCAGATGGCTATGAGGTGGCACTGCCCCTCTTCTATGTCAGGCAGCATTTCACGATTCTTGCTTACGAGCTCAACGGTGAGGCCATGGCAAACAGCATGGGCGGCACGTGCCAGCTGTGGCTCGGCTCGACGGCGGCAAGTTATTATGCGCGCGACGTGACTCAGATTCGGTTTGAGGCGCGCGAGCAGGAGCCCGACAGGCCCGACGCCGGAGACATCGGCATGACGCCATCCGTTTCGGTCGTCTCAGGCACCGACGCCTGGGCGATGCGATAGCGAGCACGGCCGTCTTCCTTGACCTCCTCTGGCCGAGCGGGCACAATTCGCAGGACGGGCGCAGGCGGGAGGGCGGTCTATGGCAACGCAAACTTTGGATATGTGGGGCGGTCTTGAGCCGGCGGATGGCGCAAGACCGCTCTCTATTGGTAAGATGGCGCAGCTCAACGGCACAACCGTCAAAACCTTGCGCCTATACCACGAGATGGGGCTCATCGAGCCCGCGACGGTCAATCCGCAAACAGGGTACCGAGCATACCATCCCGAGCAGTCGCTCGAGTTCGATTTCATCCAGCGTCTGCAAAGCATGGGGTTCTCCCTTTCCGAGGTCAAGGCTTATCTCGGCATGGACAAGGAACTCGATCGGTTGCGCTTCTTACACTGCAAGCTTGAGGCGATTGAACAGCGAATGGGAGAGCTCAAATCGGCCAGTGACTCGATCCGTTATGCGTTCAACCACCCCTCCCCCCTTTCCGCTGGAAGTGCAATCGAGGGGGATAGGTCGGAGTTTGGGACGGTGCTGCTGCGCTGGCAGGGGCGTCGCGGCATACTGGTGTTCGACATCAAGCCGCAGGCGTTCTCTTCCAGGCTCACCCAAGTGGAGGTGGACGATTGGTACCGGCACATGCACGCGGTGAAGGACGCCATGATTGAGATGGGCATCCCGCTGGCGCTTTACCATGACGTGTCCATCTGCATAGACGCTGAATCCCTTGCGTGCGACGAGGTGCGATTTTCTCGCCTCTATGTTCCTGCGGACATCACGTATGCCGCCCGATATCCCAACTTTGTCATGCTGCCCGAGGGGTTTTACCTGACGACGAGCGAGCACATGGTTGCCGATGCCGACGGAGGCTCCCTTGAGTATCGCGCGATATGCAGGCTCGCCTCGTATGCCCGTGAGCACGGTTACGACATTCGCGGCGACATGCTTGACGAGGGCGACGTCCTGGTTCCCTTCAACCCCCATGAGGCAACGAACAAGGTCGCGAGAATCCAGTTGCCGGTGAACATCGACCATGCATGGTGATTGAGGCCCGAGATCCCGTAGGCGAGGTCGGCTGCTACCTCACAAAGGCGAACATGCCGCGCGACGCTCACGCGAAGGTTTCAATCAGGATGTTTTGAGGGACTCCCGGCTTTGTCCAATGCGTACGAAGCGACTTACTTGCAGACGAGCCTCTGAAGCTCGTCACGCGTGTGAACGCCGAGTTTGGCATACAGATGGCTGGTGTGCCCCCTGACGGTGTTTTCAGACAAGAACAGCTCCTCGGCGATAAAGGCCCGGCTTCGGCCCTTGGCAATGAGCTTGAACACCTCAAGCTCCCTGGCGCTGAGCCCGGCCTTCGCCCCCAGTTCGTCGCAGCGGGCGTCGACCGACGAGAACGCCTCGGGCTCGACGTGCGGGTGGAGGTCCTCGAAAATCCTGGCGATGTCGTGCGATTGGGAGTTGACCGACGTCATTGCGATGCCTAGCAGCCACATGAGCACGAGGCCGCTGGATGGCGTCAGCGACTCGATTCCGGCAGCCATGCAGATGAACGAGCCGATATAGTTGCCGCCCATGTACATCAGGTTGAAGAAGAGGGCGAAAGTCACGAACGGGTGCAAGTCTCCGTGCTGGGCGACGTCACAGGTCAGAAGCCAGACCGTCATCCAGATGAGGGTCGTCGAAACCTCGAAGAGCGTTGGCGCTGCCCAGCCGACGCTGGGGACGAGACAGGTGGCCACCAAGGCGGTGGTCACAACGACGAAGACGAGCTTCCAGAGTTGCAGGAAGTCCAAGGAGCGCTTTGAGACGAATACCCAGAGGATGGCGCAGCCGGCGAGGACGCCCTCGATGAGATGCGTGGCGACCAGGCCGGCAAGGTCTGCCGTGGCCGAAGACCCGACTGCAGGCGCCAGGATTCTGCGCACGACGCAGAAGGCGAAGACGACGAGGGCGACGCGGCCGAGAACAAGGTAGTTCCCCTTGCGGTACACGGGCTCGCGGCTTGGGACCTTGCGGCCGCCGACGCAGGCAGCTGTCGATGACTCCCGAAGCGACAGATAGGACACGAGCGGCAGAACGGCAGCAAGGATGTCGCCAAGGACATCGGGCGCAACGTCGAGCGCCGTCTTGAAG
>CAKUKJ010000009.1 GCA_934662525.1 uncultured Coriobacteriales bacterium
GTGCGCCTCCGCCCCGCTCGAATTCCCCGCAGACACGTTCGTCGTGAAGTCGCCCGAGCCCATGACCGAGGCGGCCACCTGCGCCAAGACCGTCCGGCACATTCTCGACCATGTCGCCGTCGACCTCTCGCAGGATTATGAGCTTGCGAATCCTGGGGCCGCCGGCCCTGACGACGCGGCATCCGCTCCGGGCGAGGCCCGGGTATCGGTCGCGGGCGCGGCTTCCGTGTCGTTCGACGACCTTGTCTATCCCAACGAGGTATGCGTCGTCATCCCGCACGGCTCCATGCTCAAAGACGTGTGCCAGAAGCTCAAGGCGGCCGGCGTCGCCACGGTCACGTGCACCGAGGGCCAGCCGGTGGGCGGCGACCCCCGCCGCGTCGCGTCGGTTGCCACGCTGCAGGCGTTCACCCTGCTCGGCCTTGTTGCCGATGCGCGCGACCTCATGTGCTGGCGCACGTGGTTGGGGCTGGGCCGGGCCGACGTCTCGGCTGTGGCATGGGCGCGCCTGACGTCTTACGCGGGTGCGCAGGGCATCGGCCTCCTCGACGCCCTGGCCTCCCTCAAGCCCGAGGCCCCCGAACCCTTCGACGGCGCCGCGCTCCTTGCCAAGCGGTACGCACAGGCAAGCGCGCTCATCGCCAAGGCTCGCCGCAGGCGCGGCCGCCAGCTCCTCGACGTCGTCTGCCCCAACGAGAACCTCACGTTCTCGCGTCTGTGCGAGCCCGTCATCGCCCAGGACGCAGCGGAGTTTTTTGCGCGTGCCAATCTCGGTGCGGTCGACCGCGGCTTTGGCGGCAGGCTGTGGGACGTGCGCGTGGGAACCCCTGCGGCCTTCGGTGGTTTGCAGACGAAGGCGTGCGTGCTCCTCGGCCTGAACGAGGGCGTCGCCCCCCATGCCGACAAAGACGTCGCGCCCGGGCGCCGTGAGAACGAGTGCCGACTTTGGCGCAACCTGCTCGCCAAGACGCATGCGTGGCTTCTCATGTCGTATGTGCAAGGGGCCGACCCCGCAAGGGCGCAGGCCCTGGGGGCCCATGTCAAGCGCGTCAGGCGCATCGGCGCGGGTGAGCGGGCCATGCTCGCCCCGAGCGTGCTTCTGCGCGAGCTTGGCATGGCCGAGCCATCCACGATGGGGGCCCAGCAGTTCGTTTCTTGCGTTCTTGGAGATACGTTGTAGCGCCAGGATTCGATTTTGCGTGCCGAAATCCCAGCTCACGGGCATCATGCAAAACTATCTAGTGCTTTGAGATGGGCAAAAGGTGCGAGGTTGACAAGTTTAATGGCATATGGTTGACGTTGCCGACGATTTTTACGATGGCATTTGGACGCGCGGTGGGGTAATCTGGGTACCGGGTATGAGGGCCCGCCGTAATCGAAAGAGGGAGTTTTTTGCCATGGATGCAGAGGTCATCAGCATACTTCTGGCGCTTGCCATAACGGCAATCGTCGCATTCCCGCTTGCGAAGCCGCTTCGCAAGTACTCGGTGGTGTTCTATGTCGTCGCCACCGTCGCTCTCGTCGCGTACTTGTGGACGGTGCTCACGGGCATCAACACCAACCAGTACCGTTGGCTCACCTTCATGTTCCAGAAGGGCTACCTGGGCACGTTCTTCCTGGCGCTCGTCATGTTCACCGGTGCCCTGCCCGACGGCAACGCCGTCAAGCGTCGCCTGCTGCCCATCCGCGGCGAGCTTTCCATCATGTCGTTCATCTTCTACATCGGCCACATCGTGACCTACCTGAAGAGCTATCTGCCGATGTTCGCCAACTTCGGCAATCTCAAGCCCACGCTGGCCGTCTCTCTTATCGTCGCCATCGTGCTCACCATTCTCTTCGTGGTGCTCGGTGTGACCTCGTTCAAGTTCATCCGCTCGGCCATGAACGCCAAAGTGTGGCGCGGCATCCAGAAGTTCGCCTACCTCATGGTGGCGCTGCTGCTCGTGCACATCGCGATGGCGCTCGGCCTGTCGCTTGCCAACATGGGCAGTGTCGGATCCATCCACGTGGTCATCTACGCGGTCATCATCGTCATCTACGCCGCGCTGCGCATCTCCAAGGCCGTCTCCGACAAGAAGGCCAAGGAAGCGGCGGCTGCAGACGCCGAGTAGGTCATTGCCTCTCGCCGGCATGGGCCGGCATATGCTCTGCCTTTTCAGGGGCCGCCCGTTTGGGCGGCCTTTTTTGTTGCGCGCCCGTAGGATGGCAAAGTGCCCAACCGCCTGGCATGGGGATGGACATGCGGGCATAAAAAAGCCGCCTCGCCTTATGGCGAGACGGCCCATGCGTGCCGATGGCGCCCGTGTGGGATGCGAGCCTTAGGCGCCCAAAATCTCGCGGGCGGCGGCGTCCAACCTGTCGACGAGCCCCAGGGCCTCGGCGTCGGTCGCCCCGCGGGCGAAGACGTAGGCCTTGATCTTGGGCTCGGTGCCGCTGGGGCGGATGATGAGCTTGTTCTCGCCCGCCAGGTCGAACTCGAACACGTTGGCGCCGGGTAGCGTCTGGGCGTCGGCCGCGTCGCCGCCGACGCGGGGCATCTGCGCGCCCTGCGCGTAGTCCACCACGTTCTCCACGGCAAGCCCCGCCACGCTTGCCGGGTGCCCCGCGCGCAGGCCCGTCATGATCGCGCGCATCTGCTCGGCGCCCTCGGCCCCGGGATACGACAGCGAGATGGTGCGGTTGCGGTAGTAGCCAAGCTCCTCGTAGAGGGCGTTGACGGCATCCACCAGGTCCATGCCATGGCTCTTGTAGTCGCGCGCCATCTCGCAGATGAGCATGGAGGCCACCACGGCGTCCTTGTCGCGCACGTAGGTGCCGCTGAGGTAGCCGTAGCTCTCCTCGAAGCCGAAGAGGAACCGACCCTCGTCGCCCTTGGCCTCCAGGCGTGCGATCTGCTCGCCGATGTACTTGAAGCCCGTGAGCGTGCGGCGCAGCTCAAAGCCGTGCTTGCGCGCCAGCGCATCGAGCATGGCCGAGCTCACGATGGTGGTCACGACGAGCTTGCCGGACACGTCCTCGCCCCTGGCGGCGGCGCGCTTCGCGAGCCAGTCGGAGAGCAGGACGCCCACCTCGTTGCCGCTGAGCAGCACATACTCGCCTGCGTGGGGCACGGCGATGCCCGTGCGGTCGGCGTCGGGGTCTGTTGCGAGCAGAATGTCGGGGTGCACCTCGTCGCACAGGTCGAGGCCCTTCTGCAGCGCCGCGCGAATCTCGGGGTTGGGGTAGGGGCAGGTGGGGAAGTCCCCGTCGGGCTGCGCCTGCTCGGGCACCACCGTGACGTCGGTCACGCCGATGCGGCCCAGGATCTTGGAGACGCATTCCAGGCCCGCGCCGTTGAGCGGGGTGTAGACGACCTTCAGGTCGGGCCCGTCCGAAGGTGCCTCCACATGCTGGGATTGCTCGTAGACGGCGTCGACGAAGCGCTCGATCGTGCCCTCGCCGATGTAGTCGACGAGGCCCTTGTCCATAGCCTCGTCAAAGGGCATGCGCGCCACGCCGTCGAAGATGTCGACCTTGCCGATGGCGGCAAGGATGTCTTTGGCGGCCTGCGTCGTGATCTGGCAACCGTCGGGGCCGTAGACCTTGTAGCCGTTGTACTCTGCGGGGTTGTGGCTCGCCGTGATGTTGATGCCGGCCGCGCAGCCCAGGTCGCGCGTGGCAAACGAGCAGGCGGGGGTGGGCTCCAGGCGCGGGTAGAGATGCGCGGTCACGCCGTTTGCGGCCAGCACCTCGGCGGCCACGCGGCAGAACAGCTCGCCCTTGTGGCGCGAGTCTCGGCAGATGGCGACCTCGGGGGCTGTGACGTGGGCGTTGAGGTAGTCGGCCAGGCCCTGCGTGGCCAGCGCCACCGTGTAGACGTTCATGCGGTTGGAGCCTGCGCCAAGCACGCCGCGAAGGCCCGCCGTGCCGAACTCCAGGTCTTGGAAGAAAGCGTCCTCGATGGCCTTCTCGTCGCCCTCCATGGCGGCCAGCTGCCCGGCCAGCTCGGGGTCGTCGACCCTTTCCACCCAGCGGGCATACTCACGCGTCGCGCGCTCGTCCATGCTGCGGTCTTCCTTTCGTCTCGTGCGCCGCTCGTGCGGCCCTGCGTATCGTGCGCTATGGTAGCGCGCCGGCTTGCCGACGGCGCGCCGATCGACCTATCTGCGTGCAAGCCCTATGTTCGGCCTCACTTTCTTCAAGGTGTGGTGTGAGATTCCTGGGGTATGTGCAAGCCATATTATCTAAGTCTTG
Source organism: uncultured Coriobacteriales bacterium (assembly GCA_934662525.1). GTDB lineage: Bacteria > Actinomycetota > Coriobacteriia > Coriobacteriales > UMGS124 > UMGS124. The sequence continues at coordinate 4,234 of CAKUKJ010000009.1, forward strand.
AATTGTGAGATTTCTTTCATGCAAGTTGTTAGAGACAAAAAGTCTGGGTACCATGCACTGCGTCACCAAGAAGCCGCCCGCGGCAAAGTCGGGTAGGCGCCGCGCACCTGCGCGGGCAGAAAATGAGGAGGTTCCATCATGCAGTTGAGGCCTTTGGGAGATCGAGTCCTGGTCAAGCCCGAGAAGGCGGAGCAGAAGACCGCAGCCGGCCTGTTCATTTCTTCCGGTGCCCAGGAGAAGCCCCAGCGCGGCGAGGTCATCGCCGTCGGCGCTGGCAAGCTCGATGACAAGGGCGAGCGCATCCCCGTCGACGTCAAGGTCGGCGACGTCGTCATCTACGGCAAGTACGGCGGCAACGAGGTCAAGATCGACGGCGAGGACTACCTGCTCATGCGCGACTCCGACGTCTACGCCGTCGTCGAGGAGTAACCCCGCGGTTTAATTGCAGGAGGCCCGCGCGCCCAGCAGACTCGGCGGCGGGCGGGGCTCCTTTTTCTCGTCCACCCATCCATCAGGAGGTCTTGAACAATGGCTAAGCAGATTGCTTTTAACGCCGACGCCCGCGCCAAGCTCGCCAAGGGCGTCAACACCCTGGCCGACGCCGTGACCGTCACCATGGGCCCCAAGGGCCGTTACGTCGCCCTCGAGCGTTCTTACGGCGCCCCCACCATCACCAACGACGGCGTCTCCGTCGCCAAGGAGATCGAGCTGCCCGACCACATCGAGAACATGGGCGCCCAGCTCGTGAAGGAGGTCGCCACCAAGACGAACGACCTCGTGGGCGACGGCACCACCACCGCTACGCTGCTTGCCCAGGTCATCGTGAACGAGGGCCTGCGCAACGTCACCGCTGGCGCCAACCCGCTGGCCATCCGCCGCGGCATCGACAAGGCCGTCGACGCCGTCGTGGAGCACATGAAGGGCGTCTCCAAGCCCGTCTCCTCCAAGGAGCAGATTGCCTCCGTCGGCACCATCTCCGCCGGTGACGCAAACATCGGCAACAAGATCGCCGAGGCCATGGAGGTCGTCGGCAAGGACGGCGTCATCACTGTCGAGGAGTCCCAGACCTTCGGCATCGACATCGACACCGTCGAGGGCATGCAGTTCGACAAGGGCTACATCTCGCCGTACTTCGCCACGGACAACGAGCGTATGGAGGCCAACTTCAAGGATCCCTACATCCTCGTGACCGACCAGAAGATCTCCAACGTCCAGGACATCGTGCCGCTGCTTGAGGACGTCATGCGCTCCGGCAAGCCGCTCGTGATCATCGCCGAGGACGTTGACGGCGAGGCCCTGGCCACCCTCATCCTCAACAAGCTGCGCGGCTCGTTGAACATCGCGGCCGTCAAGGCCCCCGGCTACGGCGACCGCCGCAAGCGCATGCTTGAGGACATCGCCGCCCTCACGGCTGCCAACCCCATCATGAGCGACCTGGGCGCCAAGCTCGCCGACGCCACGATCGACGACCTCGGCCGCGCCAAGTCGGTCAAGATCACGAAGGACAACACCACCATCGTCGACGGTGCCGGCGACAAGGCCGCCATCGACGCCCGCGTCGCCCAGATCAAGGGCGAGATGGAGAACACCAAGTCCGACTTCGACCGCGAGAAGCTCCAGGAGCGCCTGGCAAAGCTCTCCGGCGGCGTGGCCGTCATCAAGGTCGGTGCTGCCACCGAGTCTGAGATGAAGGAGATCAAGCACCGCATCGAGGACGCCCTGCAGGCTACCCGCGCCGCAGTGGAGGAGGGCATCGTCGCCGGCGGCGGCGTCGCCTTCATGGACGCCCTGCCCGCGCTTGACGAGCTCAAGTGCGACGATGCCGACGAGACCATCGGCGTGAACATCGTCAAGAAGGCCCTGGCCGCGCCCGTCGCCACTATCGCGGCCAACGCCGGCTACGAGGGCCAGGTCGTCGTGGAGAAGGTCCGCAACATGGAGACCGGCTGCGGTCTGGACTCCGCGAGCGGCAAGTGGGGCAACATGATCGAGATGGGCGTCCTCGACCCCGTCAAGGTCTCCCGCGTCACGCTGCAGAATGCTGCCTCCATCGCCGGCCTCATCCTCATCACCGAGGCCACGGTGACCGACATCCCCAAGGACACCACCATCGAGGATGCCATCTCGGCAGCAGCTGCCCAGGGCGGCCAGGGCGGCATGTACTAATCAACCTGCGTAGCCGCTGTGGCCGCGTTCCGCAAGGGTTCGAGTACGCCCAGTACACTTCACCCTTGCGCGCCTTGCCACAGCGGCTCCGTGCAACTGCCTATTGTGTTTCCGGTAGTTTGGTTGATAAGCTGCTAGAAATCGGTAGTTTTTGCGGATGCCCCCTGCGAGGTTCTCGTGGGGGGCGTTTTGGTTTAAGCCTGATTCGAGCGTCTGCCAGCCCGTGCAGATTGGAGCCCTTTTGGAGTCAGTACTTCCCGTCGTCCTCATGCTCGCCGCCGTGCTCGTGTCGAGCATCGTGGCGCAGGTGTTCCCCAAGGCCCCCGCCTCCCTCGTGCAGATTGCCCTGGGCGTGTTGCTGGCCGTGACGCCCGTGCCTGTCTCCATCTCGCTCGACCCGGAGTTCTTCCTCGTCTTCTTCATCGCGCCCCTGCTGTACTGGGACGCCATGGAGTCGGACAAGAAGGCCCTGTGGCGGCAGCGCAGGCCCGTGCTCGCCTTGGCGCTGGGCCTCGTGCTGCTTATCGTGCTCGTCGTGGGCTTCTTCACCCATGCGCTCGTGCCTTCCATCCCGTTGGCGGCGGCGTTCGCCCTGGGGGCGGCCCTGGGCCCCACCGACGCGGTCGCGGTGACGACGTTGGGCAAGCGCCTCGCCATCGACAAGGACCACAAGACGCTCCTGCAAGGCGAATGCCTGCTCAACGACGCCTCGGGCGTCGTGTCGTTCCAGTTTGCCATCGCGGCGTTGGTCACGGGCGCCTTCTCCGTCGTGGATGCGGGCCTGTCGCTTGTCTGGAGCTTCGTGGGTGGCATCGTGCTGGGCGCGCTGCTTGCCGCCGTCAAGAGCCTCGTCATCAACGCGGTGCGCCGCACGGGGCTTGAGGACGTGACGTTTCATGTGCTCGTGCAGGTGCTGACGCCCTTCGCGTTCTACCTCGTGGCCGAGGAGCTGGGCGTTTCGGGCATTCTGGCCGTTGTGGCGGCCGGCCTGGTCGACTCGTTTGGCACCAAGGCGCTGCTTCCCAGCGCGGCCCGGCTCAACATAGTGAGCACAAGCGTGTGGAAGGTCGTCTCGTTTGCGCTCAACGGCATGTGCTTTGTGCTGCTCGGCACCCTGCTGCCCAATGCCACGGCCCGCACCTGGGCCAGCAGCTTCCCCAACACCGTCCTCGTGCTCGATGTCGTGCTCATCTCCATCGTGCTCATTGCCGTGCGTTTCCTGTGGTGCCTGGGGATGGAGCGCCTGAAACGCCGCGAGGACGGCAAGCGTCACAAGATAGACGCCAAAGCCGCAAAAGACGCCCTCGTCCTCACGCTTGCCGGCCCCAAGGGAGCCGTCACGCTGTCCATCTGCCTCACCATCCCACGCGTTGTGGGCACCGGCGAGGTGCTCCAATGTCGCGAGCTGCTCATCTTTTTGGGCGCAGGCGTCATCCTGGTGACGCTTTTGCTTGCCAACTTCGTCGTGCCGCTGCTTGTGCCCAAGAAGGCGCCCCAGCGCACGCGCCTGGAGGAGACGCAGGGCCGCGTGCAGGTGCTGCGCAACGTTATCCGCGAGCTGTCGCACGACGAGACCATCACCGACAAGCGGGCCCTGCGCCGCGTCATCGCCAACTACGAGACGCGCATCGACCGCATAAAAAAATCTTCCTCGCTTGAGGACCAGGCGGAGGACGCCCTGCGCGAGAGATGCATCGCCTGGGAGGCCATGCATGTGAACAGGGCCATCCGCGACCGCGAGGTGGCCCCCGTCGTGTGCTACGGGTATCTGTGGGAGCTTGAGCGGCGCCTGTCGCACATCCATCACAAGGGTGAGGTTCGCTGGCTGCTGCGCAACGCCTCGGGCTGGTTCAGCATCATGCTCCATGCGGGCTTCCAGGACTGGGGCTCCGGCGAGCTTGTGCGTGAGAAGCGCCGCCAGGCCCGCGAGCGCCTGCGCCTGGAGTGCGCTGAGTTCGTGCTTGGCGAGCTTGCCAGGCTTACCCCCGATGACGGCTTCGACGACGAGGCCGTCGTGCACCTGACGCTGGCATACCAACGCATGGCCGCCGCTGCGCGCGCGAACGGCCAGGCAATGCCCTCGCGCATCTCCGTCGTCACGGCACAGAACGAGGCGGTCATGCGCCGCGCCCTCCAGATCGAGCGCGAGCAGATTCGCGACGCATACGAGAACGACCTCATCTCGCGCGAGACCGTGCGCACCATGCGCGACAACGTGTCTGCCATCGAGTTCGGCCTGCAGGAGTAAGGTGGGCATGGCGCTGCAGGCAAGCGTGCAAGCTGAAAGGCCCGTCAGGTATCTGGCGGGTCTTTGATTATCGGGCGCTTCATGTTCGATTCAGCTTGCGGGGGTAAACAAGTACCTGTCAAACAGAGAGCCTCGTAGGGCCCGCGCGGTATGGGGGCGGGGCTCCGGAGTAGGAAGGATAGAAAAATGGCAGCCTTCAACGAGAAGAACAGCGACCAGGTCGTTGAGTTCGCACCCGAATCGGCCCGTCAGCGCGCCCGCTTGGGTCTGAGCGGCAAGATTGCCGCAGGTGCGCTCGTGCTGTCTTTGGGCTTTGCGGGAGGCGCCCTCATGTCGGGCGTCACCGCGTCGAGCCAGGCCATCGCCGACGACAGCGCCTCGACGGCCGCAGCCACCGAGCAGTCTTCCGACACCCTTGCCGAGGACGTCGCGGCCAAGGTCTCGCCGTCCGTGGGCAGCGTCTACGCCCTCGTTTCCTCGCAGGGCAGCACGGGCGTGGCGAGCGGATCGTGCAGCGTGCTCGACACCGAGGGCCACATTCTCACGAACTACCATGTCATCGAGGGCGCCGATCAGGTGGAGGGCCAGGACGGCCCCGTCATCCAGGTCGTTTTGGACGACGTGACCTATGACGCCACCATCGTGGGCACCGACCCTACGAGCGATATCGCGGTGCTCCAGATCGACCCGGGCGACAACACGCTGACCCCCATCGAGTTCGGCGACTCCGACGCGCTCAAGATGGGCTCCTGGGTCATGACGGTGGGCAGCCCCATGGGCGAGGACACCTCGGTCTCCACGGGCATCGTCTCGGGCACGGACCGCACCACGACCATTCAGCTCGAGGACACGACGGCATACTACGTGGGCGCCATCCAGTCCGACGCCATGATCAACGAGGGCTCCTCGGGCGGCGCCATGGTCAACTCCGACGGCCAGTTTGTGGGTATGACCACCTACAACGCCACGACCTCCGGCGACTGGGCGGGCATGAGCTACGCGATTCCCTCCAACTACATCAAGGACGTTGTCGACCAGATCCTGAACAACGGCACGGTGAGCCACCCGCAGCTCGGCATGCATGTCTCCAACATGAACGAGTACTACTCCTACTATAGCCAGGTCGGTTCGTCTAACACGAAGTCCTCGACGCTTATGGGCGCCTACGTGCAGGACGTCGTCGAGGGGTCGGGCGCTGACGAGGCAGGCATCCAGGCCGGCGACGTCATCGTCGCCTGCGACGGCGAGCAGGTCTACTCTGCCAACGACCTGATTCTTCACGTGCGCTCGCATAAGGTCGGCGACACGATGACGCTGACCGTGGAACGCGACGGTGAGGAGCAGGACATCGACGTGACCCTGGGCAGCGACACCGATGCCGCCTCTGAGGAGGACTCTGATTCCGAGGACGAGCAGTCTGACGGCAAGGTGAAGAGCATCATCGACTACCTCTTCGGTGACAGCTCCTCCGAGGGGTCCTCGTCCGACGAGTCTTCCGATTCGTCCGACCAGCAGCAGGGTTCCAGTGACGACGCCTACGGCTATGGCCAGGGTTATGGTTACGGCCAGGGCTATGGTGACTACGGGTATGGCCAGGGCTACGGATACGGTTACGCCATGCCCGGTTGGGGCGGCTATTCCTACGGCGGCTACGGCCCGGGCTATGGCTATAGCTACGGCATGGCCGGCGACGTGGAGGGGCAGGCTGTCGGCGCCTCTTCGGCGGTGAACGCATAAGCTTTGCCGGATGCGCGGCGGCGGTTTCGTTATATAAGCCGTGAGCGCAGGATAAAGGGCCCGCAGGGTCGCGCTGCAGTCGGTGCGCCTTGCGGGCCTTTTGCGTTTGCATGTGGAGGTCGCGTTTCGGCTCTTTGCGTGTTGGAAACGCCCGTGTTGCAGACAGTTTACAGAAACGCGAGGGAAACGTTGCCTTTCTAGAGTGACCTCGTTCAAGAACAGGGCACCGCGCGCCTCTGAGCGCGAGGGGGCGTGCGGTCTGGATATCTCTGAGCGCGTCGCTGATCCTGCCCTCCCCGGCATGGGCCTGCATGAGCCTGGCAGCATTTGAAAGGAAGCGAATCCCCTATGAAAAAAATCGAGGCAATCGTTCGCCCGGAAGCCATCGAGGACATCAAGTCGGCGCTGTTCGCGGCAAATGTGGAGGGCATGACGATCTCGCAGGTGCAGGGTGCAGGCAACCAGCACGGTTGGACGGAGTACTACCGCGGCACCGAGGTGCTTGTGCAGATGCGGGCAAAGGTCAAGGTCGAAATCGTCTTGCCCGACGAGCGCGTTGACTCGGTCGTCGACATCATCCTGAGATCGGCGCGCACGGGGGAGAGCGGCGAGGTGGGCGACGGCAAGATTTTCATCTACCCGGTTGACGAGGCCATCCGCATCCATACGGGCGAGCGCGGCGTCGATGCCATCCTCACGAGCAAGAGGGAGTAGGGATGGGGTTGTACAGAGCGTGCGAGATGCAAGTTCTGTGCATATCGTGACGGTTCGCTGCATTTGAAAGAAAAACTTGTCAGCGACAATCGTTTGAGGCATACTTATCGAGCTGCAACACGTGGTGGGAGTAGCTCAGTTGGCAGAGCGTCGGATTGTGGCTCCGAAGGTCGAGGGTTCGAGCCCCTTTTCTCACCCCATTTTGCGCCGTTAGCTCAGCTGGCCAGAGCAGGGGACTCTTAATCCCAAGGTCCAGGGTTCGAATCCCTGACGGCGCACCATTTGATGCATGTAACGCCCGGGAGGCTTTGCTTCTCGGGCGTTTTTCGTTTTACGTGCCCATGTGCTCACGTGCACAGTGGAATATCGCCGCGAAATCAAGGTTCGTGATAGGTTTCCTTGCGGCGATTGCATCGGGTTCGCCGTTTGTGCAACGTTCCGAATTTAGCCGACCTGCGGAAACGACAGTTTTGCTGCGTTGGGGAGTCTCATCCTTTCGATCTCGGGGCGACTCATAGGCGTATACACCTAGCACGAACCCCCAAACTGCGGCGATATCTCCGCGTTCAACGTAAAACCGGCGTCAGACCCCTGGCACCCAGGCGGGGTAACGGGCCATGTTTTCCCAGTTAATCGCCTATAAAAAAGATTACCCAGCCGGGGCAATGGCTTTTTGGGAGCGCGCGGCCCACTATGCGCTTCAGCGACGCGGCAACGCACGGCGCCCAATGCGCCGGTGCACGCCCGACGCCGCAACGCAATGTGTTCCCATATAAGTTGAACGCAACGGAAGGAAATGACCATGAACGAGAGCTTGACCCGCCGCAACTTCGTCGCAGGCGCCGCGCTGGCAGGCGCCGGCATCGCCACCGCTTCTGCAGCCGCCGTGCCCGCACAGGCCCAGGACGCGCTGACGGCCGACGCCAACCCCGACTGGCTGGGCGAGGCGCCTGAGATCGCAGAGTCCGACATCACTGAGACCCTTGAGACCGAGGTGCTCATCTGCGGTTTTGGCACGGGCGGCGTCCCCTGTGCCCTGTCGTGCGCCCAGAACGGCAACAAGACCCTCGTTATCGAGCGCGATGCCCAGGACAGCTGCCAGGGTATGCGCGAGGACGTGGGCGCCATGAACTCCAAGCTGCAGCAGGACTCCTTCGCTGAGTTCCCCGAGTTCGAGTTCACTGAGAAGGACGCCGTCGAGGACATCGTGCGCTATGCCAACGGCTACTGCAACTACGACCTCATCAAGCTGTGGGCCCAGCGTTCCGGCGAGATGCTCGACTGGCTGACTGACACCGTCGAGGCCACGGGCAAGGTCTACATGGAGTTCGAGGGCGGCATCGGCAACCAGGACGACCAGGGCCGCGACCGTGCCTTTGCCACCGGCCATAGCCCGCACCTCAACGACCAGGCCGGGGAGGACGAGTCCTACTCCTCCATCATGCGCCAGCTTGCCCAGGATGCCGGCGCCGAGGTGCGCTGGAGCTGCCCTCTGGTGAAGCTTGAGCAGGACGAGGACGGCCGCGTGACCGGCGCCATCGCGCAGGACACGACCGACGGCCACTACGTGCGCATCAACGCCTCCAAGGGCGTCGTGCTGGCCACAGGCGGCTACTCCACCAATACGGCCATGATGCAAGCCCTGCAGCCCGAGATTCTCGACGGTCGCATCCTGTGCACCTCCGGCTCTACCGACGACGGCTCGGGCATCAAGGCCGGCATGTGGCTTGGCGCCCGCAAGGACCCGATCGGCACCTCGATCCTATTCAACCGCTGCTGCGTCATGCCCGACGAGACGGCCGGCAACGGCGTCGTGGGCCGTTGGTTCTGGTTCGGCGAGCAGCCCTTCCTCAAGGTGAACCTCAACGGCGAGCGCTTCTGCAACGAGAGCGGCCCCTACGACTACATGCTGCACTCCACGTGGAGCCAGCCCCAGCACACCTACGTCGACATCTGGGATTCCGACGCCAAGGCGAAGGCCGAGCAGTTCGACGAGGTCGGGTGCTGCCGCCTGTTCCCCTTTGACAACGGCGCGCAGAACATGAACGCCAAGCTCATCGAGGACGGCTATATCCAGCAGGCCGACACCATCGAAGAGCTTGCCGAGAAGCTGAACATCCCCGCTGACAACCTCGTGGCCACCGTGGACAAGTACAACGGGTACTGCGACGCGGGCGAGGACCCCGACTACTACAAGGAAGCCCACCGCCTCACGAAGCTCGACACGCCGCCCTACTACGGCGTGCGCACCGGCGCCTGGCACCTCGCCACGTTCGACGGCCTGCTCATCAACACACACATGCAGGTGCTCGACCAGGACAACAATCCCATCGAGGGCCTCTACGCCATCGGTGACTGCTCGGGCGGCTTCTTCTGCGTGAGCTACCCCAACCTGTTCACCGGCCTGGCCTGCGGGCGTACTACCACCGAGGGCTACATCCTCGGCAAGGAGTTCGCCGAGAAGTAGAGTTGCGGAACCTGATGCGCTGCGTTCCTGGGAGGCTCACGTACGTCCAGTACGCTTCGCCTCCCAGCGCCTTGCGCATCAGAACCCGCATTTTGGTGGGGTGCGGAACCTGGCCTGCTGCGTTCTCGGGAGGCTCACGTACATCCAGTACATCACAGATGCGCACCGCGCGCATCGCCTCCCGACGCTTTGCAGGCCAGAACCCGCGCTTTGATGGGTTGCGGAACTTGGCCTGCCGCGGTTTCAAAGACGGGTTGTTTGCGGCATAGTTTGAGCATTTCGGGGGGGTCGTCTTCGGTGCGGGACCGGGGGCGGCCCCTTTCGTGTGTAGAATCACCCCTGAAGGAATTCCGCGTGCGAAGGAGGTGCCGGCGGGGTGGGCCAAGCGTTGCAGCATGTGCGCGCCTTTGCGCGCGAGACGTTTTCGAGCAGGGCATTCTGGCTTGTGACCTGCGCCGTGGGCCTGGCCGGGCTTACCGTGCAGCTCATGAACCGCACGCTCTTCCCCCTGTTTGACGGCGTGTTCACCTACGCCCGCGACATCTCCATCACATGCAGCGCGCTTGTCTCCATAGCCATCGGCCTGCTGTCGCTTGTGAGGCCTCGATTCCTCGACGGCCGTCGCCTCATGGTCGCCATGGTCGTCCTGTGGGCGGGCGGGCTTGCCGGCATAGCCGCTGGATGCGCCTTGGGGTCGCCTGCCGTGCTGACGTTGGGCGCCTGCCTGTTCGTGACGAGCCGGGGATGGTCTTCGGTCAGCTCGAGCCTCTCTGCCGTGGCGCTGCCCGCCCCTCAGGCCGTCGTGGCAATCGCGACGGGCGTGACGTTGACGCAGCTGCTCGACCTTGTCGTTCGCCTCGCGCTTCCGTGGCAGGCATGCCTGGTGCTGCTCGCGGCGCTCGTGCCCGTCAGCCTCCTGTGCGCGCACCGCCCGGCTTGCGCTTTGGTCGATGAGGTTGCCGCGGGCCCCGCCGCCACCGAGCTTGCCGTCACGCGGCCGGCGTCGTATCTGCCGCTCACAAGCAACCTCTATGTCTGCCTCATCCTCGTGCAGGTCGCCTTTGGGTTTGCGCTTCGCTTTGGGGAGGTGGCGGGCTCTCCTTCGTTCGGCAACCTGAGCCTGCCGTTTGTCGCGGTCCTGGCGCTCGTTTGCATCGCCCTGGGAGGCCGCTTTGTGGGCGACGAAGTGGTGAACGTGTCCCTCTTGGTGCTCACGGCGGGTTTCCTGCTGGTCATCGTGGGAGGCTCGACAAGTGCCATGCTTGCAAACGGCCTGCTCACGGTCGGTACAAGCGTGTTCGGCGTCGCGCTCAGCTCCACGCTTGTCGCCCTGGCCGCCCGCAACCGTCTGGCGAGCCTCTCCATCATAGGCTGGGGTCAGGGCATCTCGGGTCTGTCCACGACGCTCGGCGCGCTGCTCGGCACGACGGCCAACGGCCTCGACGCTGTGGGCGACCATCACCGCCTTGCGTTTCTCGCCTCTGCGGTGCTGCTTGCGATCGTCGCGTACATCCTTTTTGGCTTGCGTGGCTTCTCGCTCAAGCAGACCATCGAGGGCGTCGTCGCCCCCGAGCCGGACATCGAGGTCAAGCCCACGGCGGAGGAGGCGTTCGCGGCACGTTGCGCCGAAGTGGCGTCTGCCTACCAGCTCACCCCGCGCGAGGCCGAGGTCTTCGAGATGCTTGCGCGCGGGCGCAACCGCGAATACATCGAGGACAGGCTCGGCGTGTCGAGAAACACGGCGAAGGCCCACGTCAAGCACGTCTACGCCAAGCTCGACATCCACTCCCACCAAGAGCTTATCGACCTTGTGGACCCCCAAGGCTGAATTGCCCGCCAGATTGGCCCATGCCTTCGGGCGGCGTCCGTCACGTGCGTCGCAACGCGCCTGCGCCCCCATTCCATTCTTTTGTTGAGCCACTGTACGTTCACGACTTGAAACACGGCCGTGCTAAAATAAAACCCCGTAACCAAACGGCTGCCGCAGCATACGGCATAGCGAGAGGAACGGGATTCCACCTATGACAAAACATGTATTCGTGACCGGCGGCGTCGTGTCCTCCTTGGGCAAGGGCATCACCGCAGCCTCGCTCGGCCGTCTTCTCAAGAGCCGCGGCTATAAGGTCACGATGCAGAAGATGGACCCTTACCTCAACGTGGACCCCGGCACGATGAGCCCGTATCAGCACGGCGAGGTCTTTGTGACCGACGACGGCCATGAGGGCGACCTCGACCTGGGCCACTACGAGCGCTTCATCGACGAGTCGCTCAACCGCGACTCCAACGTGACGCAGGGATCGGTGTATCAGACGCTCATCAACCGTGAGCGCCACGGCGACTTCCTCGGCGGCACGGTGCAGGTCATTCCGCACGTCACGAACGAGATCAAGGCCCGCATGCACCGCGTGGCCGACAAGGCCGGCGCCGACGTCGTCATCACCGAGATCGGCGGCACCATCGGCGACATCGAGTCTCAGCCCTTCATCGAGGCCATCCGCCAGTTCCGCAAGGACGTGGGCAGCGAGAACGTCTGCTACATCCATGTGAGCCTGCTGCCCTATATCGCCGCCTCCCACGAGGTGAAGACCAAGCCCACCCAGCACTCCGTGAAGGAGCTGCGCGGCCTGGGCGTCTCGCCCGACATCATCGTGCTGCGCGCAGACCACGAGGTGGACGACAAGATCTGCCACAAGATCGCCTCCTTCTGCGACGTTGACCCCGACGCCGTGTTCGTGAACGGCGACTGCCCCTCCATCTACGATGTGCCCAAGATGCTGGCCGACCAGGGCTTCGACCTCAAGGTCTGCGAGCGCCTGGGTCTCGACCCCCGCACGTCCGACATGGCCGAGTGGGATGCGTTCCTCGACGCCAAGGCGGCCGCCGAGGCGACGCGTGCCGCGCAGGGAGAGGTCAAGATCAAGCTTGTGGGCAAGTACACCCAGCTGCCCGACGCGTACCTTTCGGTTATCGAGGCCCTGCACCACGCCGGCGTCGCCAACGGCCGCGCCGTGGACATCGAGCTCATCGACGGCGAGACCCTCAACGACGCCGACGCCGATGAGATTTTGGGGCAGGCCGACGGCATCCTCGTGCCCGGCGGCTTCGGCGCCCGCGCCTTCGAGGGCAAGATTTGCGCTGCACGCTATGCGCGCACGCACAAGATTCCTTATCTGGGCATCTGCCTGGGCCTGCAGGTTGCGGTGACCGAGTTTGCGCGCGACGTGCTCGGCTGGGCCGACGCCAACTCGGCTGAGTTCAGCGAGACGACGCAGCACCCCGTCATCGCCCTCATGCCCGACCAAGCCGGCATCGTAGACATGGGCGGCACCATGCGCCTGGGTGCCTACCCCTGCGCCGTCGTGCCCGGCACCTTGGGTGCGCAGGCCTACGGGCAGGAGCAGATTTCCGAGCGCCATCGCCATCGCTTCGAGGTCAACAACGAGTTCCGCGCCCAGCTTGTGGACGCCGGCCTCGTGGTGTCGGGCACCTCGCCCGACGGCCGCCTCGTCGAGATGGTCGAGCTGCCCAGCGAGGTGCACCCCTGGTTTGTGGCCGGGCAGTTCCACCCCGAGTTCCAGAGCCGCCCCACCAAGCCCCACCCCTTGTTCCGCGACTTCATCAAGGCCGCCTGCATTCAGGCAGACGCCCGGTAAGTTTTGGCGACCTGCCAATCTCATGTGACGCAAACGGCCAGGTCCGCCCTTGAGGTGGGCCTGGCCGACTATATCGACTACCTGCGCGTCGAGAAGGGCTCCTCAAAGAACACCGTCGATGCCTATGCACGCGACCTCAAGGGTTGGATCGCCTGGCTGGCAAGCGAGCACGGCATCACCGAGCCCGATGCCGTCGAGCGCGGCCTTGTGGAGGCCTATCAGGCTCATCTGCACGACGAGGGCCGGGCGGCCACGAGCATCCAGCGCGCCGTGTCGGCCATCAAGGGCCTGCACAAGTTCCTCTACGTCGACGGGGCGGCGCAGACGCTGCCAACCTCCGAGGTCAAGGCCCCCCGCAAGCCGCAGCGCCTGCCCGAGACAATCTCCATCGAGAAGGCATTCGAGCTGCTCGACCAGCCTTTCCCCGACACGCCGACGGGACTTCGCGACAAGACGATGCTCGAGGTGCTGTATGGCTGCGGCCTGCGCGTGAGCGAGCTGTCCGGGCTCAACCTCGACGCCTGCTTTCTCGACGACGGGTTTTTGCGCATTTTCGGCAAGGGGAGCAAGGAGCGCCTTGTGCCCATCGTGGGCAGCGCCCTTGAGGCCTTGCGCCGCTACCTCGCCCAAGGCAGGCCCTTCCTGCATCCGGCGAACTCGCCGGCCTCGCAAGACCCGCGTGCGGTCTTTCTCAACGCGCGCGGCGGGCGCATCACCCGCCAGAGCGTGTTCAACGTCGTGGAGCGGGCGGGGGTTGCGGTGGGCCTTCCGGGCCTGCATCCCCACGTGCTGCGCCATGCCTTCGCGTCGCACATGTTGGCCGGCGGCGCCGACCTGCGCGTGCTCCAGGAGATTCTCGGCCACGCCGACATCTCAACGACGCAAATCTACACGCATGTGGACCGCGAGCATATACGCGAGGAGTACTACCTGGCCCATCCTCGGGCGCATGTTTCGGTGGGATGAGGTGGGTCAAAAGTGCTATGGAATTGCATAGAGTGGGATGGGGGAGGCTCCTTTTGGTGTATCCTGACTTCCATGTTGGTAACGTCTGGCTGAATTCAGGCTGAGGGGAGGGCGCCATGGAGGTCGAAGTCCAAGACACATGCTTCACCGGGGTGGCCGAGCACACGCTCGACGCCAAGGGCCGTGTCTCGCTTCCCGCCAAGACGCGCCGTTACCTGCCCGACACCGTCAAGTGCGTTTTGTCGCTCGACAAGGCCTCGGTCTACGTCTTTGCCCCTGCGGCGTACGACGCTTGGTTCAAATCGTTTTTCCGCGAGGGGTTCAACCCACGTTCTGCGCGCGACGTGCAGCTTCGGGCGCGCCTGCTCGCGTTCACCGAGGAGGCCGACATCGATGCCTCCGGGCGCATCGGCATCTCAAGCAAGCTGCGCGGCATCGCGGGCTTGGAGAAGGAGGTCGCCATCATCGGCGGCGGCGACCATCTCGAGATCTGCGACCGGGCCGCGTATCAGCGCGCAGAGCAGGACTTGCTCGCTATGGACTTCTTGGAGGAGTAGCAGGTGGCGAAAGAGGCGCTGGACCAGACAACTCAGCCTGTGGGATTCCACCACATCCCCGTCATGCTTGCGGAGGTTCTTGAGACGCTGCGCCCCGCTGAGGGCGACGTCGTGTGCGACTGCACGCTCGGAGGCGCGGGGCACACGGTGGAGATGGGCAAGACCGTCGGCAAAGAGGGCCTGCTCATCGGTATCGACCAAGACGACCTGGCGCTCACCAACGCTGCGGCGCGCATACGACGCGAGCTTCCCGATATCCGGTCGATCCAGCTCAAGGGCAACTTCTCGGAGCTGGATCGTTTGCTTCAGCAGGCGCAGGTGCCGGGCGTGGATTGCTTCCTGTTCGACCTTGGCGTGAGTTCCCCCCAGCTCGACATTCCCGAGCGCGGCTTCTCCTACCATGAGGACGCGCCGCTCGACATGCGCATGGACCCGACGGCAAACAACCTGACGGCATATGAGGTTGTGAACCACTATGCCGAGGCCGACATCGCCCGCATCCTGCGCGTCTACGGCGAGGAGAAGTGGGCCTCCCGCATCGCCTCCCGCATCGTCGCGCATCGCGCCAAGGAGCCCATCGCCACGACGTTGCAGCTCGTGGACGTCATCAAGGAGGGCATTCCTGCGGCCGAGCGCCGTCAGGGCGGCCATCATCCTGCGCGCAAGACGTTCCAGGCCATCCGCATCGAGGTCAACCATGAGATGGACGCCCTCAAGGCGGGTTTGGACGCAGCCGTGCGCTGGCTCAACCCCGATGGGC
>CAKUKJ010000010.1 GCA_934662525.1 uncultured Coriobacteriales bacterium
TCTCGGTGGGCCGGACGGGCTGCTGCCGGGACAACGCCGTGGCCGAGGGCCTGTGGGCGAGCCTGAAGAAGGAGGCGTGCCACCGCAGGGCGTCCGAGACGCGCGAGGCGGCCAGGCTCGCCTGAATCGGCTGGATGGAGGGGTTCCGCAACAGGTCGCGCCCGCACTCGTCCATCGGCCACAGGCACCCCGCGGGCCTCATGGCCGAGTTCCAGGGGAGGATGGAGGCGATGCTCGAGAAGGAGAAATACCTGGCGGCGTAGTGTCCGAAATCCCGATACACTTCAGGGCACCGACGTCACCGAGTTCAAGCAGCCCTGGGGCAAGGCCTACCTGGCGCCGGTCTACGACTTCGCCAGCAAGGAGATAGTCGCTTGGCCCGTCAGCGAGTCGCCGAACATGGCGCAGCAGATGGGGCTGCTCGACATGCTGCTCGCCAAGGTGCCCGAGGGCGTCTCCCCCGTGCTGCACTCCGACATGGGCTGGCAGCACCGGCACGCCTTCTGGTGCTCGCGGCTCAGGGAGGCGGGGATCGGGCAGAGCATGTCGCGCAAGGGCAGCTGCCTGGACAACGCCGCCACCGAGCAGGTCCTCGGGTACCTCAGGGACGGGTTCTTCAGCGGCGGGCAGTGGCCGGACTTCGCCAGCTTCAAGCGCGACCTCGAGGCCTACATCGTCCATTGGAACACGCGCAGGCACCAGGTAAAGCTCAAGGGACTGGCCCCGGAGGAGTTCCGCAACCAGTCCCTTGCGGTATGGTCTTGACTTAGGCCGTCCAAGTTTTGGGATGCAGTTCAAAGCTCGGGGCTTTTCTTTTGCCGTTCTATGATGCAGCCAGAATGTCGTTGGCAAGGATGCCGCGGACGTAGGCGCTTGTGGTCGTGCCGTGCTCTTTAGCCCGCTTTGCCAAAGTGGCCTTCATGCCGACTGGAACCTTCACGTTGAGCGTCACGGTCTTTTCGGCCGACAGAGGGGGACGGCCCATGACGACCTCGCCGACGGTGCGCTCGCCCTCGGGGAACTCTCCGCGCTCGTATGCGTCGCACCAGCTGCCAATCATCGCTTCCGTGATTTCCTGACCGTTTGCCGCTATGTAGCTCATCGCGCTCTCCTTTCCGTTCGGGCGATTTCCTTCGCGAACTTTGGCTGTACCGGTGACATGGCGTGGATGATGAGCCAGCCGAAAATCGTCTCGACCGCTATCAGCTCGACCGACCTGCCGTCGGGGAGCCAGCCGACACAGAGCCATCGCGGCGGCTCGTCATCGCTGGCACGCTGGATGCTCTTCACCACGTTTCCCCATGCGGACAGCACTTCGTCGCGCGTCAGGTGCTTCAGCGCGTTCGGGTGTATCTCCGGTGTCACCATTGCTTTCCTTTCTCGTAACACGAAAGTATAGGCATATATGAGTGCTCCGTCAAATTCACCCTTTCTATGGGTTAAATCGACCCATAGGAAACGGCATACGTATGGGTCGAATCGACCCACCTACGGATCGCGTCGGAAATGTTGGAGTAAGCGTCCATTCAGCTTGGCCCCGAGATGAGGGGCGGCCTTCGCCCTGGAATCTGGAATCGCGACCGGAGCGTATCGTTATTTCGGACACCTTAACGGGAGGTAAAATCGAGGCACCGCCTCACGGAAGGAGGCCGGGATGGCAATCGACCGCAAGCACGGTCGCCCTGCCCCGAGCAGCACCGCAAGGACACGGCCGGCTTCGTCCTTGGGAGCGGCAGGACCATCGGGCGGTGCGCGGCCGACCTGGGCGTCAACGGGAGGACGCTCGGCGGCTGGGTCGCCGACCGCAAGCGCGAGCTGGGCGTCGAGGGGACGGCGAGGCTGAAGCCGGCCGAGGCGAAGGCCGACCCCGAGCTCGCGGCCGCGCGGCGCCGCATCAATGAGCTCGAGATGGAGAGCGATTTCTTAAGGAGGGCGGCCGCCTGCTTCGCCAAGGGGCCGGCGCAGGCGACCGGTACGGGCTCATGTGGGAGCAGCGGGGCCGCCACCCCGTCTCGATGATGGCGCGGCTGCTGGGCGTCTCCCGGTCGGGCTGTTACGCCTGGCTCGACGCGGGCGGCCACACCGGCCCGCTCGCGGGCCTCAAGGAGGTCGTCGAGGCCCCGCGGGAGGGCGGCGCGTTCGGCTGGCACCGCGTGAAGGCCGGGCTACCGCCCGAGTGGTCCGACGCCAGCGGCTGCTCGATCCTGAAGAACATGCGCGAGCTGGGGATCCGCGGCTTCCGGCCCCGCCCGGCCAAGAGGGCGACCGTGCCCGACCTGGGCGCCCCCGCCCGGCTCGGCCTGGCACGCAGGCGCTTCCGGCCGCCCGTGCCCACCGCCGTTCTGTGCGGCGGCATAGCCTACCTGCGCACCGGCGAGGGGTGGCTGTACCTGGCCTCGGTGGTCGACCTGTCAACGCGCATGGTGGTGGGCTGGCCCTTCTCGGCGCGCATGACCGCCGACATCTGCGTGTCGGCCCCGGAGATGGCCGGGCGGCGCGGCCACGTCGCCCGGCAACGCCATATTCCACTCGGACCGGGGGAGCCAGTACACCAGCGCGCAACTCGCGGGGTGGGCCGCCGCCAACGACGTGCGGCTCTCCGTGGGCCGGACCGGCTGCTGCCGCGACAACGCGGTGGCGGAGTCGCTCTGGGCCAGCCTCAAGAAGGAGACGTGCCACCGCAGGACGTTCGAGACGCGCGAGGAGGCCAAGACGGCCTGCATCGACCGGGTCGAGCGGTCCTGCAACCGCTCGCGCCCGCACTCGGCGATAGGCTACAGGCACCCCGCCGACCTGATGGCCGAGTTCCAGGACAGGATGGAGGCGATGTTCAAGAGAGAGGATTGCCTGGCGGCGTAGTGTCCGAAATCTTGACACACTCCAAAATTCCCGAGAGGCCGGACAAGGCCGGGCGACTGGAAGGCGACATGGTCGTGGATCCGGGGCGGTAGTGGCAACTGCCCGTTTTCGCCGTACATGCAAGGCGCTATCTCCAGTGCTCACTATTGAGTTTTGCGACTGCAATGTCTGCGGCAAACGTCTCCAAATAGTTGGTTAGACGTTGCCCAATGACGGTTTTGATAAAAACATTCGCTATCAACCAAGCGCTGATGGCACCAAGCGCGATGAAAATCACGAATGTTGCAAGAAAGGGGACAAAGGCCCCTCCAAGTGTCTCGGTGAATAAGTTGGAGATGCAACCAAATGCAAACTCGACGCAAAGAGCGAGAGCTGTCATTATGGCAGCTGCAATAGCTGCGATTCCCTGCTTGCGGGCCTTAAGCTTTGCCTTTGTTTGCATATCAAGTTGTTCGAGTAGCGCAGAGAGATTCTGGCCTGTCATGATAGAGAGACTTTCCAGTTGTCTGATTATTCCTTTTGCCCGTAATGACTGTTGCTTGATAATCGGGATTGCCCAATGAGCGTCGAAGGCGCGAAACTTTTTGAATGTATTGAGGAGAAGGGCAATAAATAGCACGAGGAACATGATGGCGATAAAACCAGCCAAGACCTTTATATAACCATTTTGCGACGTCAAGAGATTAACGAATGCCATGGCTGCTACGAGAAAAGCGGCCGCCGTTGCATACAAAGAGACAAACTTGGCATGATGATCATGTTACAGCATGCTCAGTTCGTTTTCGTCGACTATGCGATAGTTCGTTCTCCATTGGTTGAATAGAAGTTCGAGCAGGTAGTTCAGAATTAGTCCTTCCGTGTCATGAGATTGCGTCGGAGATGTGGGTTTGCATATCAAAAGAGCTGAATCCCAGACGCGTTTCCTGTAGCCCGTAGGAGCATCGAGTAGCTGCCAGAGCCTCCTACTTCGCTTCCTCGATCAGCCATTCGTCAATCGTCTGCTCTTGAGCGGAGAAGTTCACGCCGACCTTGAAGAGCCTGCGGCCGTCGGCAGAGAACGGCACCAGATAGCCCTTCTCGTCAATCTGATTGAGTGCAACCTGGGCGGATTTGTCGTACTTGAACTCCATGACATAGACGGTGTCATCGTATGCAATCACGGCATCCACTCGTCCGGTTGCCGTTTTGAACTCCGTCTTGATCTGTATGCCGAGCAGGTCGAAGATGAGGAAGAACTTGGTCTGGAAACCCCGTTCGTCACGACTGCCCAGGTGGTAGGGGATGCTTGAGAGGTAAGACCTCATGGCCTCCAATGCCGAGGACATATTGCCCGCACGGATGTCGTCGGCGAAACGGTCGAGAAAGCCGTAGTGCGTCTCAAGCGCCTCGGGAGCGGCATGCTGTACGAGGCTTTCGGACAAGCCGCGGCTCACCTCCTCGTTGGGAATGCCCAACACGTAGGCATCGCGCATCTCGTCATAGCGCTTGATGGTAAGATAACCTCCCTGATAGAGCATGGGAAGCGGTGTCGCCATGCGCTCTGTGGGGGTATCAAACGACGTTACGCGTGCTGTGCAGTTCTCCAGTCCCGCAATATCCCAACCGTGTTTTTGCAGAAGTTCGATAAGAAACGTCGGGGTACCCGACTCAAACCAATACGAGCCGAAGCGTCCCTCCGACAAAGAGCATAGCAGGCTGAACGGGTTGTAGATGTCAGGGGAATCATCGGCAAAATGATACCCGTCGTAAAAGCTCTTCAGCCGCGATGCCGCCGCCTCGTGCGTCATGCCCCTGCGCTCGGCAAGGGATTCGATGCCGGCGGACATCTGCGTTGCCAGCTCTTCCTCCGTGATGCCGCAGATGGCGGCGTATGCGGGCAGCATGCTGATGTTGCGCAGGTTGTTGAGCTCGCTGAAAATGGAGAGCTGCGAGAACTTGGTGATGCCCGTGAGGAAGACGAATCTCAGCTGGGCGTCGCACGCCTTGATGGGGGCATAGAACTCACGCATCACCTCGTGGAACTTTGCAAGCTGGGTGGAATCATCCACCACATTGAGAAGCGGGGCGTCGTATTCGTCGATGAGGAGGACGACCGGCTTGC
Source organism: uncultured Coriobacteriales bacterium (assembly GCA_934662525.1). Classification (GTDB taxonomy): domain Bacteria; phylum Actinomycetota; class Coriobacteriia; order Coriobacteriales; family UMGS124; genus UMGS124. The sequence continues at coordinate 4,961 of CAKUKJ010000010.1, forward strand.
CCGACTGCGCATGTGCGGCCTGGATGATTGAGTTGAAGCGGGTGCCCGGCGTATTTGCCTCGGGGTTGCGTCCATATACCTTCTCCTGCTCTGTGAGAAGGTAGTCAAGCAGATGCTCAAGCATATCCACATCTCTGGTCTTCACCGTCGACAGGTCGAACCGAATTACCGAGAAGGGCTCCCATTCTGTCTCAAGGCCGTCGATCGCCAACCCCTCGAAAAGCTCCTTGCGACCCTCGAAGTACGCCTGCAGGGTCGAGACCAGCAACGACTTGCCAAAGCGCCTCGGACGGCTCAAGAAGAAGAACTTCCCATCCTCATGGACCAGCTTGTAGATGGGGTCGGTCTTGTCGATATAGACACTGTAGTCACGACGAATTTCCGAGAACGTCTGTATGCCGATCGGATACATCTTGCGTCGAGTGCCGCTCGGGCTGCCGGCCATCATCTACCACCTCAATCCGGCCGCTTTGTTTCACGTAAGTGTACCATGCCATTTCCCGGTGTCTTAGCAGCGCTGGCTGATTCCATTTGGCGTGTCCCTTTTGTCGCTCGAGCGTGCACTTGGTCCTCGCATGTTAAAGTTTGGCATGCTGAAAGTGGCGTTTTGAGAGGCAGACATGCTGAGCATCTGTTTTGGTGATATGCCAGGGGCGGTATACAACACGTCGGTGTTTTTCAAGAACACCTATCTCGACAGCTGGTTTGAGGACGAGTTCGCCCGCCGCATGATCAAGAGCATCGACGGCGCGGTTGTCCTGGGTGACGGGCTTATCCAGAGCCGTGTGCTCGGCAAGATTGCGCCCACCCAGCTCTCGGGCGGCGTCAAGACGCTCCTGCTCATCTACAACATGCCCGACCGGGTGTTCAACGCCTCGACGTGCGGTGACAACTGTGCCTGGTGGATTCTCAAGATGGCAAAGGACCGGGATATCACCATCAACCTTCATCATCTGATGGACTTCGGCAACGGAAAGTTCACCATCCGTGTGCTCAACTCGGGTGCGGTCGTGCATGACATGCTCAACTTGCTTTACGAGGCGGAGCCTGCCCTGCGAGGCGATGCGTCGTGAGAGGTGCATACGATATCCAAGTCGGAGCGGCGCGCGTGCAGTTCAAGTTCACGCTCACAAGGAATATCACCATCATAAAAGGCAAGAGCGCGACGGGTAAGACGACGCTCATTGACTTGATTGCCGAGTACGAAGCGGACGGCCCCGACAGCGGCGTTTCCCTGAGCAGCCCCAAGCCGTGCATGGTTGTCTCGGGACGGGACTGGAAGGCGAAGCTCGACATGACGCATGACAGCTTCGTCTTCATCGATGAGGGCAATGCATTCATCGCGTCTAAAGAGTTCGCCTCCGCCGTGAAAGAGTCCGACAACTACTATGTAATTGCGACTCGCGAGCCTCTTTCCTGTCTGCCGTACAGTGTTGAGGAAATCTACGAGATTGTAAACATGACGTCCCGGTATCCGGGCGTGCGGAAGTTCTACAGCCAAACTAAGCGCGTGTACGGTAAACTGCCGGCGGTGTTGAACCCCACGACGGTCATCGTGGAGGACTCGAACTCTGGGTTTGAGTTCTATCAGGCCCTATGCCACAAATCCGGCATCGAATGCGTGTCGGCAAACGGCAAGGCAAACGTTTTCGCATCGCTGCGGGAATGCAAGGGGGAGAGGCCTCTCGTTGTTGCTGATGGGGCGGCTTTCGGTCCGGAGATGGAGCTGGTCTACGAACTTGCCGAGCGCAAGGGGGCGGGGCTGTTTCTGCCTGAGTCGTTTGAATGGCTTGTGCTGGCATCAGGGGTTGTCAAGGACAGCGAGATTCCTGAGATTCTTGCCCATCCGGCCGACTTCATCGAAAGCAGGGACAACTTCAGTTGGGAGGCTTTCTTCACCAAGGAGCTGGTGCGCAGAACCGCCGAGTCGCGTTATCTCAGGTACAGCAAGGAGAAGCTCAACCCGGGCTATTTGAACGACCGAGAGTTCAACGCGATTGCCAAGCAGGTGGAGAGCTTGGGAATCGTCCCCCCGGGACTGTGAACGAGTGACGTTCAATGTGGGCCGTACTGTTTGCCGGACGCCCAGCGGAACCTGCCTTGCGAGGCGATGCGTCGTGAGGGACGCATACGGTAGCCAAGTCGGTATGGCGCGGCGTCGGTGAGGTGGGTATGATGGGGACGTCTTCGTCCTTGTTAGAAAGGAAGCCAACCATGGAGTTCAAAGACGTCGTTGCCAACCGCTATTCCTGCAAGAAGTACGACCCCGCCCGCCGGGTGACGCAGGCCCAGCTCGATGCCATCCTCGAGGCGGGCCGGCTTGCCCCCACGGCCAAGAACCTCCAGGAGCAGCACGTCTACGTCATCCAGTCGGCCGAGGGCCTTGCGAAGGTGGACGTGCTTACGCCTTGCCGCTACGGTGCCCCCACGGTGCTCATGGTTGCGTTCAACAGGGAGAACGTCTTCACCTACCCCGGCGACAAGCGCGATTCCGGTATCGAGGACGCCTCCATCGTCGCCACGCACCTGATGCTCGCAGCCGCAGCCGAGGGCGTGGACAGCTGCTGGCTCAACTTCTTCGACCCTGCCCAGGTTGCCGACATGTTCGACCTGCCTGCCGACGAAGAGGTCCTCATGCTGCTCGACCTGGGCTTCGCCGCCGACGGCACGGGCCCCTTGCCCAATCATGCTTCTCGCAAGCCTCTTGCCGATACGGTGAGCTACCTGTAAGGCCGTGGGAGCGGCGGCCGCTTTCGTGTGCGTCGCCGCTCCCGTCTTGCCTTGCAGTGCAATTTGTTGACCCTGCGTCAGTACGCTGGCAGTTTTATGGACTTGGCCGGGCGGTTGGTCGGGGCGTTAAAATAACCCCCTTGCACCCGCCACAAGTGGGGACAAACATCTTTTTATACCCACGCGAGAAGAAACCAGGCCCATGCAGCGCGACAAGATCAAACCGATACTGTTCAGTGTCATCAAGCATTCCAGCAAGGAGGAGCTGCGCCGGCAAATCCCCAAGGACATCGTCTCCGGCGTCGTCGTGGCCGTCGTGGCGCTGCCGCTCTCCATCGCGCTTGCCATCGCCTCGGGCGTGAGCCCCGAGCGCGGCATCTACACGGCCATCGTCGCAGGTTTCCTCATCGCCATGCTGGGCGGCTCGCGCGTGCAGATCTCGGGCCCCACGGCGGCGTTTGCCACCATCGTCGCAGGCATCGTGGCCACCGACGGCCTTGAGGGCCTCGTTGCCGCCACCCTCATCGCCGGCGTTATCCTCATCCTGATGGGCCTGCTCAAGCTCGGCACGCTCATCCGCTTCGTGCCTTACACCATCACGACGGGCTTTACCGCGGGCATAGCCGTCACCATCGTCATCGGCCAGATAAAGGACTTCCTGGGCCTCACCTACCCGGCGGGCACCGTCACCATCGACGCTGCCGACAAGCTCGCCGCGGTTGCCGCCAACATCTCCACGTTCAACTGGCAGGCCCTGCTCGTGGGCCTTGTGTGCCTGGCCATCCTGATCCTGTGGCCCCGCGTCAACGACAAGGTTCCCGCCTCGCTCATCGCCGTCGTCGCAGGCGCGGTCATGGTGCCCCTCTTCGGCATGAACGTGAACACCATCGGCGACCTCTACACCATCCAGGCGGGCCTGCCGCAGTTCCAGATGCCCCAGCTCAGCTTCGACCTCTTCCGCAACGAGCTCTCCAACGGCGTCACCATCGCCATCCTGGCCGCCATCGAGTCGCTCCTGTCCTGCGTGGTGGCCGACTCCATGATCTCGGGCCATCACCGCTGCAACATGGAGCTCGTGGCCCAGGGCGTGGGCAACATCGGCTCCGTGCTCTTCGGCGGCATTCCCGCCACCGGCGCCATCGCCCGCACCGCCGCCAACGTCAAGAGCGGCGGCCGCACGCCCATCGCGGGCATGGTGCACGCGCTTGTGCTGCTTGCCGTGCTCGTCTTCCTCATGCCCTACGCTGCGCTCATCCCCATGCCCACCATCGCGGCCATCCTGCTGCAGGTGGCCTACAACATGAGCGGATGGCGCAACTTCGTGCACCTGTGCCGCACCGCCTCGAAGGGGGCTGTGGCGGCGCTGCTGCTCACCTTCGCCCTCACCATCGTGTTTGACCTGGTCACCGCCATTGCTGCTGGCATGACCATCACGGTGGTCCTCTTCATGAAGATGGTGAGCGAGGAGACCGAGGTCAAGGGCTGGAAGTATTACTGCGACGAGAACTCCGAGGTCACGCACCTGCGCGAGCTTCCCCGCAGCGTGCGCGTCTACGAGATCAACGGCCCCATGTTCTTCGGCATGACCGACCGCATCTCCGACATCTCGGTGAAGGAGTTCACGAAGTACCTCATCATCCGCATGCGCGGGGTGCCCTCGCTTGACTCCTCGGGCATGAACGCGCTGGAAAACCTCTATGAGTATTGCAACGAGAACGGCGTGCAGCTCATCTTTAGCCACGCCAACGAGCAGCCCATGGCCACCATGCGCCGCGCCGGTTTCGTCGACCTGGTGGGCGAGGAGCACTTCCGTCCCAACATTGACGACGCCATCGCGCACGCACGTGCCCTCGTCGCTGCCGACGAGGCGGCCAAGTCGGGCAAGGCCGCGCAGGCCGCCTAGCCGACGGTCTGCCGACCCCGCCCGGCTACCGCGGCGCGGCGGCCGATATCGTTTGAAGCGCAGAAAGCCGCTCGTCCGGTGTGGGGATGGGCGGCTTTCTGCATATGTCCTGCCATGGCGTACAATTGCGCCTGCTTCCCGGCGACGCGAGGCACCCGCCCACAGTCGATTGAAAGGCTTGCCCATGTCCACCCTCATTCTTGGCGACCTGCACCTCAAGCAGCCGTTCGTCTTGCCGCATGTCCTGGGGTATGTGCGCGACCCGGAGCTTGGCGTGGAGCGGCTCGTGTTTTTGGGCGACGCCTGCGACGACTGGGGGGCCACCGAGCGCAGGGCCTTGGATGCCCTCGCGTTCCATGCCGAGTGGGTGGAGGCCCGCCGTGCCGAGGGGCTCAAGGTCGACGTTCTCCTGGGCAACCACGACCTGTGCTACATTCGCGGCAAGATGGGTTCGGGCACCATGGGCGGCATCATGCCCGAGCTGCGCGAATGTCTGGAAGACCGCCTTCACGTGCAGATGGCCACGGCTGTGGGGCGCTTCCTGTGCTGCCATGCGGGCGTCACGCAGGATTGGGCCGCCCGCTACCTGCCCGACGTGCCCACGGCGCCCGTCGACATTGCCGCCGCGCTCAACGCGATGCTCTCCGACCCCGCCCAGTGGGCCGCTCTCGACAGCGCAGGCCCTTCGCGCGGGGGCTGGCAGATCCCCGGCCCCGTGTGGGCCGACGTGTCCGACATGCTCTACGGCGCCCTCGCCGACCTCGACCAGATAGTCGGGCACACGCCTGTGGCGCGGGCGGGCAGGCTCGACCTGGTGGGCTGGGAGGACGGCGCCGCCCCCGAGGTGTGGGCGTGCGACACGATGTCGCTTCGTCGCTCGGGAGCCCCCATCGGCGACGGCTCGATGGTGCTGGTCGACGATGAAGGCGCGCCGCGCCGCCTGCCGTTCCCGGGCAAGGGCGGCTATGCGGCCGTGGCCCGCAGCGTGGCCGCCCAGCGCGAGGGGTAGCCGTTTCATCTGGGGATTTTGCCGATGGGCCGGTCTGCGCGTCTGTCCATGGGGGATAATCTCGCATCGCAGTGATTCTCGGCCCTGCTGGGCGAGAGGGAGAATGGGAGAGACATGCAGTATCGCGAGTTGGGAAAGACCGGCCTTAAGGTGAGCGAGATCGGCTTCGGCGCCGAGTGGGTCAAGGGAGACGACCCGCAGGGTGCCCGCGAGCTCACGCACCATGCCGCAGACGCGGGCGTCAACATCGTCGACTGTTGGATGAGCGACCCTGCGGTGCGCATGGCTTTGGGCGACGCCGTCTGCGACCAGCGCGACCACTGGATCGTCCAGGGCCATTTCGGTGCAACCTGGCAAGACGGACAGTACGTGCGCACGCGTGACATGGACAAGGTCGTGCCTGCCTGGGAGTTCCTGCTCGAGTGCTTTGGCGGCCACATCGAGCTCGGCCTCATCCACTACGTGGACGCGGGCGAGGAGCTGAAGGCCATCATGTCCGGCCCGTTCATCGACTATGTCCGCTCCGAGAAGGCTGCCGGCCATATCGACCACATCGGCTTGTCCACGCACAACCCCGAGGTTGCCCTCGCCGCTGCGAACGACTATCCCGAGATCGAGATGATCATGTTCTCGCTCAACCCGGCGTTCGACATGCTGCCGCCCTCCGAAAACATAGAGACCCTCTTTGTGGAGAAGTACGACGACGCCCTGGCCAATATCGACCCCAAGCGCCAGGAGCTGTGTCGCGTGTGCAGCATGAGGGGCGTTGGGCTCACGGTCATGAAGCCTTTCGCCGGCGGCCGTTTGCTTGATGCCGCCAAATCGCCGTTCGGTGCGGCGATGACGACGACGCAGTGCATCGAGTACTGCCTGTCCCGCCCTGCCGTGGCGTCGGTCATGGCGGGCTACCGCGACATCGCCGAGCTCGACGGCTGCCTGGCCTACGAGAGCGCCACGGCCGCCGAGAAGGACTTCGGCAAGGTCCTCGCCGCCGCCCCCTCGCATTCCTATTACGGGCAGTGCATCTACTGCGGCCACTGCCAGCCTTGCGTCATGGGCATCAACATCGCCGAGGTCAACAAGTTCGCCGACTTGGCGCTTGCCCATGACGCGGTGCCGGCCTCGGTGCGCGAGCATTACAAGGCCCTCGGCGCTCATGCCGAGGATTGCATCGGCTGCCATCGCTGCGAGCGCAACTGCCCCTTCGGCGTGAAGATCGCCCAGCGCATGCGGGAGACGCTCAAGCTGTTCGGGTTGTAGCGCGGGATGTAACGCAAACGCAGATGACATCGAGAAGCCGTTTGTGACAGGGCCTGGGGAGGCTTGCGCACCGGATGCAAGCCTCCCCGAAACGCGGTCGCGGCTATTCCCCGTTATGCGAGAGCCACTCGACGGCCGCCAGCGCCGCGATGTTGCCTTGTCCGGCGGCCTTGATGTACTGGTAGGGCTTGCCCGCGATGTCGCCCGCCACGAAGAGCCCGGGGATGTTCGTGCGCATGTGGATGTCGCACACCGCGTGAGGGCCGTCGGTTGCGAGCCCCACAACGAGCTGGTCGGCGGGGACGGCGTCGCGCAGCACGAACACCGCATCCACCTCGTGGTGCCCGTCTTGGGCAACCAGGGCCCGCACTTTGTCGGGGCCCTCGATCTCGCGGGGCCGTGCGTCCATGACCTGCACCCGTCCGCCCCCGGGAACCTCATGGGGGCGCCCGAAGAAGTACAGCACCTGCCCGCACGTCTCTGCCAGATAGAGGGCCTCGCGCCAGGACTCATCGCCGTAGCCGATGACGGCCACGGTCTTGCCTTGATAGAGGTGCGCGTCGCAGGTGGCGCAGTAGCTCACGCCCCGGCCAAGGAGCTCCCGCTCGCCGGGCCATGGCTTGCCCATGACGACGCCGCTTGCGAGCACCACGCTGCGGGCCTCGTAGATGTCGCGCGCCCCTTGCAGGGCGAAGTAGTCGCCCATGGGGTAGACGGCCACGACTTGCTCGGGTGTCACTTTGATGCCCATGGCATCGAGGTGCGCCTGCATGTGCGCGGCAAGCTCGGCGCCCGACACGTCGGGCAGCCCCGTGTAGTTCTTGATGTCGTGCGCCTTCGCCATCTTGGCGCTCAGGTTGGTGCCGCCCAACAGCGCCAGGCTTTTGTTGCGCAGCTTTGCTGTGACGGCCGCTGAGATTCCGGCGGGGCCCGTTCCCACGATCGCTATGTCGACGCGCTCCATTCTGGCCTCCGTATCCATTTGCGGACAGTTATACACAAGCATACCCAATAGGTTGCGCCCATGATGCATCAGTCTCATGTTCCCTTCGTGATTGGGTGGCGCTTGTGCCCTCAAGTCTGGTATGCTTCCTCAGCTCATGGGGTGCCTGGTCGGAAACCAGCGCCCGTCATCTACCATAAGGAGTTTGCATCATGAAGCAGGGTATCCACCCCGAGTACGTCGAGTGCACCGTCCGCTGCACCTGCGGCAACACCTTCACCACCCATGCAACCGTGCCCGAGCTCACCGTCGAGCTTTGCAACGCTTGCCACCCCTTCTACACCGGCCAGCAGAAGTTTGTTGACAACGCCGGCCGCGTCCAGCGCTTTGCCAGCAAGTTCGGCGGCGCCGCCGCCGCCCTGGCCGAGAAGCAGGCCGCCGAGAAGGCCGCCCGTGCCGCCAAGGCCGCCGAGGTCGAGGCCGCTGCCAAGGTCGAGCGCGAGAAGAAGGCCGCCGAGAAGGCCAAGCGTGCCGCCGAGTACGCCGCCGCTCACGCCAACGACCCCGTCGAGGCTCCTGCCGCTGAGGCCGAGGCTCCCGAGGCCGAGTAGCCTTTATTCGCCTGCTCAAGGCATCGCACGTCATTCTAGGCCGGCCCCTTCGAGACAAACCGAGGGGTCGGCCTTTCTTGTCATATGGGACGGATGGAGAGGAAACGACCGTGGATGTAACGCTGCTCTATCACACGCCCGACCCCGAGCGTGCCGTGGCGACCGCCGCCCGCCTGTGCTATGCCCCCGTGGGTGGCAAGGAGCTCATGGAGAGCCTGACCGACGAGAAGATTCGCAAGGTCCTCACCACCATCATGTCGAGCGGCCACTTCTCCACGCTCGAGCATGCCAGCTACACGTTCTCGGTTGAGGGCGTGAGCCGTGCGCTCACCCACCAGCTCGTGCGCCACCGTCTCGCCAGCTTCAACCAGCAGTCGCAGCGCTATGTCAAGTTCAAGGAGGAGCCGCCTGTCGTGCGCCCCGTCAGCGTCGACGTGACGCCTGAGGCCGCTGCCGCCTTCGACGGCGCCATCGAGGCATGCTGGCAGGCATACGACAAGCTTGTTCAAGCGGGGGTGCCCGCCGAGGACGCGCGCTACGTGCTGCCCAACGCCTGCGAGACCAAGATCGTCGTCACGATGAACATCCGCGAGCTCATGCACTTCTTCTCCAACCGCTGCTGCAACCGTGCGCAGTGGGAGATTCGCGAGCTCGCATGGAGGATGCTCGAGCTCGTTCGTCCCACGGCGCCCTTCATCTTCCGCACGGCCGGCCCGGGCTGCATGCGCGGGGCTTGCCCCGAGGGCAAGATGTGCTGCGGCAAGCCCTATCCGCGTCCGGCAGAGCTCTAACACGCCCGTCATACCTCACAAGGGATTCCAGGAGCGCTCGATGTCTCAGCAATACCAAGGCGGTACTTCCCATACCGGTCGGAACAATCCCCAGGCCTATCAGGCACAGGGCGGATATCGTTATCCTGCGCAAGACGACGCGCCCGTCTATTCGCGCTCCCAGGTGCTTGCCTGGCAGCAACAGCAGATGGCGATGTTGCAGCGCAGCCTGGAAGATGCGCAGGCGAAGGCCCGCAAGAAGTCGCACGGCACCGCCGCCGTCACAGCGCTCATCGGCCTTGCGGTGGGGTTGCTCGCGGCGCTTGTCCTCGCGCGTTTTGTGCTTGGCTGGGGCACCGTGCAGCTTGAGCCTGTGGCGGGCACGTTGGCAGACACGGAGCTCTCCGAGGTCGTCGGAACATACTCCTACGACGGTGAGACGTACGACATCACGGCCCAGCAGGCCATCGAGTCCACGCAGGCCCTGAGCTACTCGCTCAACGACGACGGCACCTACGATGCACCGTCGTCCGACATGGTGCTTGCCTACGCGCGCAACCAGGTTCTCTCCCAGCTTGCGACCGAGGCGGGCATCACGGCGAGCGCCGACGAGGTGAGCGCCTACATGCAGCAGCTCGCGGGCACGAACGACATAGCGCAGGCAGCCGCCTACCTGCGCATGGACGCCGACCAGGCGCAAGCGGCGCTCCAGCAGGCCTGCACGATCTCCAAGCTCAAGGACACCGTGTGCGCCACGGGCTCCGAGGCTGTCGCCGCCCCCGCGTGGCCTGAGGATGGCGACACGGAAGTGGGGCATCCGGAGTACGCCGATTACATCATCGGCCTTCTGGGTACCAACTGGGACGCGACCACGCAGTCATGGGCCAACACCGACAACCCATACTACGCCGCCCTCAAAGACGCTGTGTTCGCGCAGGGTTCTGCCAGCTACAACGCTGCGATGCTCGCTTACAACGTGGCGCTTGAGCAGGCGGGGGGCGTCGCCGCCGACTCCTCGGCCGCCTGGACCGACTATGTGAACCAGGCGCTGGACAAAGCCGCGATCGTCATCTATACGCTCAGAGCTTAAGGACCCGCTACCCGCCATGCCATCGAACACAAACCACGACCATTCCGACGAGCTCTTCCAGACCCACATCGGCGGCGCCGCCATGCTCGAGGGGGTCATGATGCGCGGCCGCTACTCGTGGGCCGTCGCCGTGCGCGAGCCCGAGGGCGGCATCTATGTCGAGGAGCACGACGTGCCCGGCTACGGCAAGAAGCAGCCCTGGCGCACCTGGCCGCTCGTGCGGGGATGCGTCGCCATGGTCGAGTCGCTCGTGCTGCAGTACAAGGCCATGGGCATCACCGCCGCCCATGCCTATGACTTCGACGAGGACGAGGCCAAGAAGCTCGAGGGCAAGTCGGAACAGGAGCGTGCCGAGGCGCGGGCCGAGGCTGAGAGGCAAATCGAGCAGGAGAAGAGGCAGGCCAGCGAGGAGGCTGAGACCCAGGGGATGGCGGGTTGGATGGCCGTCTCCATGATCGTGGGCGTCATCCTGGGCGTGGCGCTCTTCATGTTCGTGCCTGCCTTCGTCACCAACCTCGTGATGGGTGATTACTCCCACGACAACATGATCGCGTGGAACCTGCTCGACGGCGTGCTGCGCGCCGTCATCTTCGTGCTCTACATGTGGCTCATCGCGCTCATGCCCGACATCAAGAAGATGTACCGCTACCACGGCGCCGAGCACAAGACGATCCACTGCCTTGAGCACGGCCTTCCGCTCACGCCCGAGAACTGCATGCGCTTCTCTCGCCAGCACGTGCGCTGCGGCACGGCGTTCATCATCATGGTGCTCATCGTCTCCATCATCGTCTTCACCGTCTTCCCCACCGATATGCTCGTGGAGGCGCTGGGGCTTGAGGGCGGTGTGGGACGCTTCCTGGTGGTGCTCCTGACGCGCGTCGTGCTGCTGCCCGTCGTGGCGGGCCTCTCGTATGAGATCACCGTGCGCTGGGCGGGCCAGCATCCCGAAAACCCGCTGGTCAAGGTTGTGCTTGCCCCGGGGATGGCCATGCAGCTCATTACCACGAACGAACCCGACACATGCCATCTGGAGTGTGCGATCGCCGCGATGAAGGCCGTCGTGGCCCGCGAGGCGCGCGAGGAGGGCTGGGAGCTTGGCGAGAACGGCCTGCCCGCCAACATCGCCTCGCTTGCGGGATGCCCGCTCGCAACCGATGTGCCCGAGACCGCCGGGGCTTGCGCCGCACCGGCCCCCGCGCCTGCAGCCAGCGTTGAGAAGGAGTAGCAACCATGGAAGAGCTTGCCCTCAACCCCACGAACGCCATGCCCATCGACCCCGGCCGGCTGGCCGAGGCGTTTCTTGCGGTGCGTTCGTCGCTGACGGGCCTTGCGCCCGTTGACGAGCAGTTCATGAGCGACGTCCACGGGGACGCCCCGGCGTTCGACCACCTCGTGCGCTCGGCGTCCGGCCAGGTACGCGCCTTTGTGGAGTCCGCCTTGAGAGGGGCTTACACGCCCGAGGAGATCGACTGCATTTGCACGCTGCTCTATTATCCCGAGCTTGCCTGCGACGACGCGTGGGAGGCGGCATGCGCCGGCCTTGACGTCGACGACCTCGTCGACCTGGCCGAGGACGTGCGCCAGCGCTGTACGGGGGCCTTCCATCTGGTGGGCGACATCTGGGACCGCGGACCGCGCGGCGACGATGTCATGGCGACGCTCATCGCCACCCCGCGCGCAGACGTGCAGTGGGGCAACCACGACGTCTGCTGGATGGGAGCCGCCGCCGGCGACCCCGTGTGCATCGCGACGCTTCTGCGCAACAACATCAAGTATATGAACATCGAACAGTTCGAAGACGGCTACGGCATCGACCTCGAGCCGCTCTTCACCTTTGCCGAGGACACCTACACCCAGGAGGAGGGCCTCACCCCCTGCCTCAAGGCCATCAACGCCATGCTCTTCAAATGCGAGGGCCAGGCAGTCCTTCGGCATCCCGAGTGGCACATGGAGGGGCGTCTCCTGTGGGGCTCGATGGACCTCGCCGCCGGGGAGGTCGAGATCGCGGGTGTGAGGCACCCGCTCAAGACGCGCGACTTCCCCACGTTCGACGCCGCTGACCCCTTCGCGCTCAACGAGCGAGAGCAAGAGGTGCTCGACCATCTCGTGGAGCAGTTCACGGCAAGCGACCGTTTGCAGTCACAGGTCCAGTGGCTCTACGACCATGGCTCGGTGTACAAGGCCGACGGCGACCTCCTGCTGTTCCACGGCTGCGTCCCCATGAACGAGGACGGCACGTTTGCCCAGGTAGACTGTGGGGCGGGCGTCCTGCGCTCAGGCAGGCTGCTGCTCGACTGGGTCGACGCGCTCTGCCGCCGGGCCTGGGAGGAGCGCCGACAGGCCGACCTCGACTGGATGGGCTACCTGTGGTGCGGCTGGCAGTCCACGTTCGCGGGCCGCGTCGTAAAGACGTTCGAGCGCACCTACATCGAGGACAAGTCCACCTGGGTCGAGCCGGAGGACCCCTACTACGCCCTCACGCGCTCAGGCGCCGCCCCCGCCCAGGCCGTGCTTGCCGAGTTCGGCGTCGATGCGGCGCACGGCCGCATCGTGAACGGCCACACGCCCGTGAAGCTGCCCAAAGGGGAGAGCCCCATACGGGCGGGCGGTCATCGTTTGGTGATCGACGGCGGTCTCTGTCAGGCCTATCGCAAGACGACGGGCATCGCAGGCTACACGCTTGTGCGCAAGGGCGACGACCTTGCGCTCGTGAGCCACACCGACTTCCCCGGCCTTGAGGACGTGCGGCTGCGCCGCGCGGACATGGGCCACACGGCGCAGGAGATTGAGGCGCTCTGACGCCCCTCTACAGCATCAGGTCCAGGCTCACGGGGCAGTGATCGGACCCGTACACGTCGCTTAAGATGGACGCGTCGGCCACCCGCCCCGCGAGTGCCTCGCTTACGAGGAAATAGTCGATTCGCCAACCGGCGTTCTTCTCGCGCGCCTTGAAACGGTAGCTCCACCAGCTGTAGGCGCCTGTGAGGCCGGGGTGCAGCATGCGGAACGTGTCAACGAAGCCCGCGTCGAGCAGGCGTGTGAACCCCTCGCGCTCCTGGTCGGAGAACCCTGCCTTGCCGCGGTTGGGACCTGGGTTCTTCAAGTCGATCTCCTGGTGTGCGACGTTGAAGTCGCCGCAGGTCACAACCGGTTTCTTCTGCTCCAGGCCTTTCAGGAACTCGCGGTAGCGCTCGTCCCATGCCATGCGGTAGTCGATGCGCGCCAGGCCTTCCTGGGCGTTGGGCGTGTAGACGTCCACGAACCAGAACCGGTCGAACTCGAGCGCGCAGATGCGCCCCTCGTTGTCGGGGTCGTCCTCGAAGCCGTAGCGCACGCTGATGGGCTCCTCGCGGCAAAACACCGCAGTGCCCGAATAGCCTTTCTTCTCGGCATAGTTCCATACCTGGGTGTAGCCCTGTGGCGCAAACCCCAGCTTCACCTGGTCGGCTTCTTGGAGCTTCGTCTCCTGCAAGGCCACCACGTCGGCGTCGAAGCCGGCGAAGATGTCCTCGAACCCCTTTTTCATCACGGCACGCAGGCCGTTTACGTTCCAGCTGACGAAGCGCAGCGGTCTTGCCGCCTGATTGTCCATCTGGTCTGCCGCCTTTCTCGTGGGCCGACGCGCGGCGCTTCCTGCGCCACGGCCGTGTGCGCAGGCCATGATAGCAGGTCGGGGGCGCGGATGGCCCAGCGTGCGCCCTGCTACAATTGCCCCTCGACAACTACGTTCTCGCCGGTCGGCCAGGCTTGCCCGGCTGGCTTCGGCACATCTGGGAGGTCGCCTCTTCATGGATTCGAACAAGATCGAGCAGGGAGTCCGCCTGATTCTCGAGGGGATGGGGGAGGACCCGACCCGCGAGGGCCTGCTCGACACCCCGGCGCGCGTCGCCCGTGCCTGCGAAGAGATTGTCGGTGGCATGGGGGCCGACGCCGCCAGCCTTTTTACCACGACGTTTGAGGCGGATCACCACGAGATCGTCATTGTGCGCGACATCGAGTTCTATTCCATGTGCGAGCACCACCTGCTTCCCTTTTACGGCGTGGCGCACGTCGCCTACCTGCCCTCTGCCCAGGGTCGGGTCTGCGGCATCAGCAAGCTCGCCCGCACGGTGGAGCTCTTCGCCCGCCGTCTTCAGCTTCAGGAGCGTCTGACCTCGCAGGTGGCGGACGCCATCATGGACAACCTTGCCCCGCAGGGCGTCGTCGTAAAGG
>CAKUKJ010000011.1 GCA_934662525.1 uncultured Coriobacteriales bacterium
GCATCTGGGGGACGTCGCCGGCGACGATGCGCTGCGCCAGGCCCTCCACGACGGCCGTCTTGCCCACACCGGGCTCGCCGATGAGCAGCGGGTTGTTCTTCGTGCGGCGGGCAAGGATCTCCATGACGCGCTCGGTCTCGTCGTCGCGGCCGATGACCGGGTCGAGCTTGCCCTCGCTGGCGAGCTGCGTGAGGTCGCGGCCGTACTCGCGAAGGGCCGAAACCTCCTGTCCCTGGGTGGGCTGCATGCCGAAGGGCAGGCCCATGCCCGCAACCACGCCCGCCAGAGGCGGCGTCGTGCGCTTGGGGGAAAGCTCGGTGATGGCGGAGCGCACGGCGTCGGCCGACACGCCCATGCGCGTGAGGGCCTCCATGGCCACGCCGTTGCCCTCGCGCAGGATGCCCAGCAGCAGATGCTCGGTGGCGATGTAGGACTGGCCCATCTGCATCATCTCGCGAAGGGCCGCCTCAAGCACGCGCTTGGCGCGCGGCGTGAACGGGATATGGCCGGCGGGCGCAGGCTCCTCGGGCTTCTCGGCTATCTGCTTGACCTGCTCGGCCGTCTCGTCATATGTGACGTCGAGCTTGCGCAGGGCCTGGGCGGCGATGCCGTCCTCCTCGCGGATGAGGCCGAGCAGGATGTGCTCGGTGCCCACGTAGAGCTGGCCGTACTTGTGTGCTTCCTCCTGTGCAAGGTTCATGACCTTGCGAGCGCCGTCAGTGAACTTCTCAAACACGGGGCGCCTCCTTTGCGTCTAGTCTGCGCAAGATATCTAAACGTTTGCGCTTAGATTTTGTACCTTTAGCGACGTAAAGGCATTCATCCACACGGAAAATCTAGCAAGTGGCGCGGGGCTGCCGCATCTGGGAGGACAGCCCCGCGCCTGGTTAGGGTGCCGGATTAGTGGTTGCCGCAGGTGCAGTTCTCGCCGCAGTCGCCGTCGCAGTCGCACTCGCCGTCGTGGCAGCCGCATCCACAGCCGTCGCCATGGCTATGCCCCTCGGTGAGGCCGAAGGCCTGTGCCAAGTCCTGGGCGACCTCGGACAGGGCGACCTTGCGCTCCTCATGGCTGCCCATGTCGCGCACGGTGCACTGGCCGGACGCAAGCTCGTCGGGCCCGAGAACCACCACGGCATCGACCGAGTACTTGTCGGCAAGCTTGAACTGGCTCTTGAGGGAGCGGCCTTGACGGTCGGCCTCCACGATGAAGCCCGCGTCGCGCAGCTCCTGCACGAGGTTGAACGCCTCAAGGGCGACCTCGGGGCCCGTCTGGGCGACGAAGACCTCGGGGTGAACAAGCTGGGGCATGCCTGCACCGGCCGCCTGCATGGCGAGCACGATGCGCTCGAAGCCGGCCGCAAAGCCCAAACCGGGGGTGGGCTTGCCGCCCGTGACCTCGACGAGCTTGTCGTAGCGGCCACCGCCGCCGATGGCGTTCTGGGAGCCCAGGCCGTCGGTCACCTGCACCTCGAAGACGGTGCGCGTGTAGTAGTCGAGCCCGCGCACAAGGCGGGGGTCCTCGACGTAGTGGATGTGCTGGGCGTCGAGGTAGCGCTTGACGGCCTCGTAGTGGGCGCGGCAGTCGGGGCACAGGGCGTCGGAGATTTTGGGCGCACCCTCCATGACCTCATGGCAGTGGTCGTTTTTGCAGTCGAAGGCACGCAGCGGGTTCGTGTCGGCGCGGCGGCGGCACTCCTCGCACAGCTCGTCCTCATGGGCACGGATATAGGCGGCCACCGAGTCGCGGTAGGCGGGGCGGCAGGCGTCGTCGCCCATCGAGTTGATGAGGATGCGCACCTGGTCCTGGCTGATGCCGAGGGCCTCGATGAAGCGGACGAACATGATGATGAGCTCGGCGTCGGCGGCGGGGTCGGAAGCGCCCAGGCACTCCACGCCGATCTGGTGGAACTCACGCAGACGGCCCTTCTGCGGGCGCTCGGCGCGGAACATCGAGCCCGCATACCAGAGCTTGACGGGTGCTGCGCCCTGAGGCACGAGGTTGTGCTCGATGAGGGCGCGCACGGTGCCCGCAGTGCCCTCGGGGCGAAGGGCGAGGCGCTGGTCGGCCTTGAGCTCGGAAGCGCGGCCCTCGCTCACCTTGGCATAGCCGTCGGGCGACAGAACCGTGAACATCTCCTTGCGCACGACGTCGGTGGAGGTGCCCAGGCCGTGGACGAAGACGTCTGCCTGCTCAAACGTGGGAATCTCGACGGGGACGTAACCGTAGGCGGTGAAAGCCTCCTCGGCGGCCTCGCGCATGTAGCTCCACATGATCGCGTCGTTGCCGATAAGGTCCTCGGTGCCCTTGGGCTTGTTGATTGCCATGCCTTTTCGCTCCTTGGGGTAGATGGTTAGCCCTTTAGGATACCACGCACGCAAAGCAGCGCATATTTCTTCATGCAAACTATCGGGAGTGTGCATAGTTTGGTAAGGTTTACTAGGATGCGCTAGCAACCTCGCAGGAAGGCGCACAATGCGCAGGGCAAAGAGACCGCACTAGGGCCTTCGGGCTCGTGAAAGGAAGGGCGAGATGCCTGAGTTCAACTTCGTCAGCGTCGTCATCGTGGTCTGCGTGGCGGCTGTGGCCGTCTATGCCATACGGCATATCGTGCGCATAGGCAAAGGCAAGGACTCGTGCTGCTCGGGCGCAGGCGGAGGCGCGCGCGACGTCAAGAAGACCAAGCACGTGGAGGTGGCCGACACCGACCCGGCGCACTACCCCTATACGACCGAGATCCGCGTGCGCGACATGGTGTGCGAGGGCTGCGTGGAGAACGTGCAGAACGCCCTCAACTCCCTGCCCGGCACCTGGGCGACCGTGGACCTGAGCAGCCGCACGGCGACCGTGAGGACGAAGGAGCAACCCGACGTAAGCGCACTCGAGCACGCGATTGAAAACGCTGGCTACAGCATCATCAGGATGTAGCGGGCACGGCGATGCGTCGCCCCAGGAGATGCATCGCCTTCTGCATGCCTTAAACGAAAGAAGGCTGCCATTCAGATGAATGACAGCCTTCTTAGGAATCAAAATGGAGCCAGCAATCGGATTCGAACCGATGACCCCCGCTTTACGAGAGCGGTGCTCTACCAACTGAGCCATGCTGGCAACACCCCGTAGGGCGAGAAAGAATGATAGCAAAGAAACAAACATGGGCGCAAGCGCTTTCTTGAGAAAGTTGACGCTTGCTCACGAGCAGCACACAATCGCCACGGGATAGGGCACATATAATGCCGTTTTGCGTGAACGCAGCAAAATAAGATTCAAGGCAGGCACAGATGGAGCTCGACCAGGTCATCAAAAGCATCGCAAGGCCCGACGAGGAGGCACGGCGGCGGGCCCATGCGCGCTGGGCAAACGTGGCCA
Organism: uncultured Coriobacteriales bacterium; assembly: GCA_934662525.1. GTDB lineage: Bacteria > Actinomycetota > Coriobacteriia > Coriobacteriales > UMGS124 > UMGS124. The sequence continues at coordinate 3,365 of CAKUKJ010000011.1, forward strand.
AGCCGCTGGGCAGCCTAGGCGAGCTCGAGCGCGCCATCGAGCAGGTCGCAGCCATCCAGGGCAGCGCCGACGTCTCGCTGGGGCCGCGCTGCGTGGCCGTGCTGTGCGCAGACAACGGGGTGGTCGCCGAGGGCGTGACGCAGACCGGGCCCGAGGTGACGGCCAAGGTCGCCGAACAGCTTGCCCGAGGGACGTCGAGCGTGTGCGTCATGGCCAAGGCAGCGCACACCGATGTGCGAGCATACGACCTGGGCATGCTGCGCGAGGTTGCAGGCGTGCCGGCACACAAGGTCGCGCGCGGCACGCGCTCCATCGCGCAGGGGCCGGCCATGGGCAGGGACGACGCCCTCGCCTGCATCATGGCAGGCGTCGATATCGCCCGCGAGCTTGCAGGCGCAGGATACCGCGTCATGGCGACAGGCGAGATGGGCATCGGCAACACGACGACCGCGAGCGCCGTGACCTGCGCGCTTCTCGGCATGGCGCCCGAGCAGGCCGTGGGCAGGGGGGCCGGGCTGGGCAGCGACGGGCTCACGCGAAAGGTCGAGGTGGTGCGCCGGGCACTGGAGGTGAACGCGGCTGACGCGGCCGACCCCATCGACGTGCTCGCCAAGCTCGGGGGCTTCGACATCGCCGGGATGGTGGGCCTCTTCTTGGGAGGGGCGCTTGAGCGCATGTCCGTCGTCGTGGACGGGTTCATCAGCTCGGTCGCGGCGCTCCTCGCCAGCCGTATCGCGCCGCTCGCACGGGAATACATGCTCGCCTCACACCGCTCGGGAGAGCCGGCGGCCGCAGCCGTCATGGAGGAGCTTGGTCTCTCCCCCGTCATCGACGCCGGGATGCGCCTGGGCGAGGGCACGGGGGCCGCGTGCCTGCTGCCCCTGCTCGACATGGCTAGCTCCCTCTACCGCAACGGCATGACGTTTGACGCCTACAACATGGACTCCTACAAGGAGATGCCGTGATCTGCCTGGTATACGGGCCCTCGGCAAGCGGAAAAAGCGCTTGGGCAGAGAACAGGGCATGCGAGTTGGCGTGCGGCGCCCCCCTGGCCTACTTTGCCACAATGCAGGGCGCAGGCAAGGAGGCCCAGGCGCGGATTGAAAAGCATCTGTCCCAGCGCGCAGGAAAAGGTTTCGTTACGTATGAAACCCCCACGCTGGCATCGATAGACAGCGCGCAGGTTGATGCAGAAGCATGCGTGCTGCTTGACGACATCGGCAACCTTGTGGCAAACGAGATGTTCGGCACGAGCGAGGGTCGCCAGTCCTGCGCTTCCGAAGAGTTGGCCGAGACGGCTCTCAGCACGCTGCGCAAGCTTGCGAGGCGCACGCAAAACCTTGTGGTGGTTGCCGACGCCGTAGGTGAGGCGGGGTGGCGCGGCGGGGAGCCGACGCTTTCGTGGATTGTATGCTGCGGGGCTGCGTGTTGCAAACTTGCAGAGGTTGCGAACGAGGTCGTTGAGGTGCGCTCGGGAATCGCGACCCACATAAAGGATTCCATATGATGCGCCGAGCCATGCAGCAGACTAAGGGAGGCATGCCATGAAACGCATGACGGAAGGCCTGCGAGCTGTGGGGCGGGCGACCGTCATGGCGTTCGCCACGTTCTCGCGCATCCCAATGCCGATGATTTGCTGGGAAAAGGCCAACATGCGCTATCTCATGTGCTCCTTCGTGCTCGTGGGGGCAGTCGTGGGGGCGGCGCAGGCCGCATGGCTGGCGTTGGCCGAAGCTCTGGGGCTCACAGCCCTTTTGCAAGGCGCGGGGTACGCGCTTGCGGCCGTTGCCATCACGGGGGGCATCCACCTCGACGGCCTGGCCGACGTCGCCGACGCGCTCTCGAGCCATGCCGAGCCCGCACGCAAGGTCGAGATCATGAAGGACCCGCACGCCGGGGCGTTCGCCCTCATCGCGCTCGCCTGTTACCTGCTGGCTCAAACCGCCCTGGCAGGCGAAGTCATCGTGTCGGATATACGGGACTTGGCGGCGCTCGCCCTCGTCCCCATGGCCTCGCGCTGCACGGCGGGGCTGGCGACGCTCGTGCTCCCCAGTGCGAGCAAGAAGGGCATGCAAGAGACGTTTCGCGAGGCGGGGCGCACCGACAGGCGGCCGCTCGTGGTGCTCGGCATCGAGGCCGTCGTCGTGGCGGCGGCGCTCACCGCCGCACGCCCGGCCTTCGGCCTGGCAAGCATGCTCGCCTGCGCCTTCTGCCTGGCATGGGCAAAGCGGCGCGCACGCAAGGAGTTCGGCGGCTTCAACGGCGACCAAGCGGGGTGTTTACTGCAAACCTGCGAGCTTGCGATGCTCGCAATCTTCGTTGCGGCGCAGAAAGCGGGGATTGCATGATTCTCATCGTGGGCGGGACAGCCTCGGGCAAGGCGACCTATGCCCGCAAGCTCGCGGCGCGGCAGGGCTGGAGCGAAGACGACGTCGCCTTCAACGTGGAGGAGCTGCTTTGGGAGCAGGGCGACCGCACCCTGCCTGCGACGGACGCGCTTCTTGAGCAGCTCTGCGCCAAGCGCATCGTGACATGCGCCGAGGTGGGAGGGGGCATCGTGCCACTCGATTGCGAGGAGCGCGCCTGGCGCGAAAACGTGGGGCGCATGGCCTGCGAGCTGGCCGGCCGCGCCACGAAGGTCGTCCGCATGGTCTGCGGCATCCCCGTCGTGATCAAAGGGCGTCTTGATGATTAGTATGCGATCTCGTCGAAGTTGAAACCCCTTTCTTCCCCGTTGATGAGCTTCTCATTCCCTTCCGATGCCTTCCGCACAAACGACAGGTAATCATCTTCGCTCAACAGCCCATCGGGAATCGCGACGTCTGCACCAGAGTGCTCTTTGACAAACGTCATGAGATCGGGCCAGCGGGTTACGATTTGGCCAGCTTTGCGCTCCGCTTCCATTCGATACCACATCGGAGCGTTGTGGCTATCTCGAAAGCCCTTTGAGGAACTGTTCTCAGTGTTCGACTTGTTTTTGACCTGGATGAAGGCGGAGCAGTCATCTCGGCAGAAGTCGACTGCCGTCAGTATCTCTCCCCTACACCATATCCATCCCTTGGATGAAATCTTGCTCGCCACATACTCCTCAAGCAGGCTGCCCCCTGTGTTTTCGGCCGACATAAAGTAGTTGTGGTGACGCGCCCAGGCACGAGCCTCAGTTTCAGAGCCTGCATGAGGAATCAAAAGCTGGATGAGAGCCTCATCGGTCGCGGCCCCTTTCGGTTTCGCTACCCGTTGCGAAGGGAGCGTTTTCCAAGCAGTGAGATACTTCTGGGCCCACTTGGAAAACCAGCAGTCGAGATAATCGGCGCCGCCCAGGCCGAGTTCCCTGTCGGTCAACTTCAAAGAGGGAACAAAGCCACGCAAGTCTCTGTTGAGGAGAACGGGAAACAAAGCCTTCATTTCCCTGCGACGCCGATCGGAACTCGCCATACCGCGCTCATTTTCAAAGACTATGTCCACCACACGCTCGAAACGCTCCTGCACAGGGTCATGGTGAGAGTTGCAGTAGTTCATCGCTTCGTCAAGCTTTTGAAAAATCAGCTGTTTGCGAGTCTCGGCAGAACTTGCGGCCATAGCAGTTCCCTTCCATAGATAGCCCGACGCCGACATTGTACTTTTCTCAAGAGCCAAACGGCTATGGTTTTAGGTACGCATGGTCTATATTCCGAAATGAGTATGGTCTATAATCTATTCGCTAGTGAACTTTTTATAGACCAACAGCATTGGAATCCTATGGGCTTTCTATCTGCATCGCAAACAGCAGAAAAGCTGGGCACCACCCAGCAGACCGTTTCCCGTCTGGCAAGAGAAGGAAGGCTTGCCAGCGAAACAGTGGGGGGACGTCGAGTGTATCGCAGCGAGGCCATCGATGCCTACCTCGACAGCAACAACCTCGTGCGCGCTCCAAAAGACCACGCTCGAATCGATGGCGCCTTGCCCGACATAACAGCAGTCAGCTTCTTCTCTGGAGCCCTCGGCCTTGACTTGGGAATGGAAAAGGCGGGCATCAAGTCGTTGCTTATGTGCGAAAACGATTTGAAATGCCGTATGACCATCGACTCAAACAGGCCCGGTGCGGCGCTTCTTGGAGACATCAACATGGTTGATGCCGAGAAGGCATTCAAGATGGCACGCGTGCCCAAGGAACGCGGCATCGACATTGTTTTTGGGGGACCGCCCTGTCAAGCATTCTCTACCGCCGGAGCACGCAGGGCATTCAACGATGCGCGCGGAAACGTCTTTCTCAAGTATCTTTCATTGGCAGCCGAGATTCAGCCTAAGTATCTTGTCATCGAGAATGTTCGCGGCCTTCTTTCCACCGCCTTCCCTATAGTGGAAGGCGGTGAGCCCGTGCGGGGCGGGGCTTTGCGCATCGTTCTCAACAAACTGGACGCAATGGGATACAAGGTGAGTTTCAACCTCTATAACGCGGCCAACTTCGGCGCGCCCCAGATACGCGAACGCGTCGTCATGATTGCGAAAAGAGATGGCGACAAGCCGGTTGCATGGCTTACCCCAACCAATTCCAACGACCCAGCATGGGGCCTTCCTGCATGGAAGACCCTGTATGACGCAGTTAGAGACATTGAAGACAAGCCGCAAACCTATCAACAGTTCCCCGAGAAACGCCTGCGCTTCTTTAAGCTTCTTGGCGAGGGGCAGTACTGGAAGAACCTACCTGTTGAGTTGCAAGAGGAAGCGATGGGGAAAGCCTACAAGCTTTCGGGCGGCAAAACGGGCTTCTACCGTCGGCTCAGCTTCGACAAGCCGTGCGCCACTCTTGTCACAAGCCCGACAATGCCCGCGACCGACCTATGCCATCCGACGGAAGACAGGCCCCTTTCCATTGAAGAGTACCGCCGGGTTCAGGGCTTTCCCGACGATTGGGTTTTCAGGGGCGATACGCAGGACATATACCGGCAGATTGGCAACGCCGTTCCTGTGGCGCTGGGAGAGGCGATCGGCAAGGCGATTCTTGCCGACATGGCAGGCGAGAACCCGTCAAGCGCTTACGTCGATTTCCCCTATTCGCGCTACAAAGCCGTCAGCGAGACGAGCTGGAACCTCGCATGAGTGAGGGCTGGGGCCTGCGCGTTGCGCTCATCAGGCATGCGCCAACGCGGGGGAACCTCGTGGGGTGCTACATCGGGGCTACCGACGAGGGGCTGAGCGAGCAGGGCCGCGAGATGGCAAAAGGGACACGCGCGGCATATGCGCAGCTCAGGATCCAGGCGCTCTTTACGAGCGGCATGCAACGCTGCGACGAGACGGCAGGGCTCGTCTTCCCGGGGCTGGCCCCCATACGCGTCCCAGAGCTTGCCGAGATGCGCTTCGGGGCGTTTGAAGGCAAAACGTACGCCGAGCTCTCGGGGGACGCACGGTATCGGGCCTGGGTGGACGCGCAATGCCAAACCTCATGCCCGGGCGGCGAGGACCAGGCGGGTTTCATCGCACGGGTGCGGAAGGCGTTCGAGAAAACGCTGGACCGGTGCGCGGCCGAACGGATAGAAAGCGCCGCCTTTCTCATCCATGCCGGCACCATCATGGCGGCGATGAGCGAGCTGGCGCGGCCGCGCAAGGGCTATTGGGAATGGAAGGTGCCGTACTGCTCGGGATTTTCCACGTGCGCCCATCAAACGGAAAATGGCTGGCGACTTGTGGACGTGAAGCCGCTCACAACATATATAGAGTAGAATCCGAGGCGACCGTGATAGGCGCGACGCCCGGGGCGACCCGGGTATTGCAGGGGAACCGGGTGCGATTCCCGGACTAGGGACATAACTGTGAGGGACGCATCGAGCGGCCCGCAGCCAGATTACCTGCCCGCCGAAAGCGGCCATTCCCCGAAGCGGGAGGCCGCGCACCGTCCTTGCCTTGTGAACCCCGAGGCAGGACCTGCCGATAGGCTAAGCCTGGCCAGAAAGCCGGCAAACCTCGGCGTGCGCGTACTCCACGAGAGCAAAGGACACGCACATGTTCGAAACCGCACTTTCCCGCCGTACCGCCGTGGCCGCAGGCCTGGCCGCCGTGGCCGCAGGCGTCGCCGCAACCCGTGTGAGCCGCGCGCACGCCGACGAGGCCAAGGCCCCCAAGCCCGTCATCCTCGTCGTGAGCTTCGGCACGAGCTACAACGACTCGCGCCACATCACGATCGGCGCGATCGAGGACGCCATCCGCGAGACGTATCCCGACTACGACGTGCGCCGCGCCTTCACCGCCCAGATCATCATCGACAAGCTTGCCGAGCGCGACGGCATCGTCATCGACAACTTCGAGACCGCCATGGACAAGATCGTGGCCGACGGCGTGCAGACCCTTATCGTGCAGCCCACGCACCTCATGGCGGGCTATGAGTACACCGACGTGTACAACTCGCTGCAGAACTATGCCGACAAGATCGACGACATCGTGCTCGGCGACCCGCTGCTCACCACCGACGAGGACTACTCCGAGGTCGTGGAGGCCATCTGCGACGCCACCGCCGAATACGACGACGGGCAGACCGCCATCTGCTTCATGGGCCATGGCACCGAGGCCGACTCCAACGAGGACTACGCCCACCTGCAGCAGGTGCTGACCGACGCGGGCCACACGAGCTATTTCGTGGGCACCGTCGAAGCCACGCCGACCTTCGACGACGTGGTGGAGGCCGCCGGTGCCGCAGGCTACAAGCGCGCCGTGCTGCGCCCGCTCATGGTCGTCGCCGGCGACCACGCCAACAACGACATGGCCGACACCGAAGACCCCGACTCGTTTGCCAGCAAGTTCATCGCCGCAGGCTTCGAGGTGGAGTGCGTCGTGGAGGGCCTGGGGCAGCTCGTGGCCATCGACGACATCTACGTGCGCCACGTGGCCGAGGCCATCGAGCAGCTGTAAGAATCGGCCATCACCGCGCCCTGGGCCAACGCCCGGGGCGCGTTTTGTCTTTTTGGAGACGCAAGACATGACACACACCGCACATTGCCGCATCGTCGTCGCCGCAGCGCTCGGCCTCGCGCTCGCATCCGCCCCCCTCGCGCTGGGCGCGACCAGCGCCCAGGCCGCCACGCGCATTCAGCCCGCCGCAGGCTCCACAAGCGCCAGCGGCTCGGCCGACACCGCGAACTCCACGGACGTCTCGGGCACCGGCACAGGCACCGGCTCGGTCGCCCAGGGCGCGGCGGCGGCGCAGCAGGAGATAACCGACACGAGCAAGCTTGAGCCTGTGACGGCCGCCGACCTGGAGGACGGCACCTACAAGATCGAGGTCGAGTCGAGCTCGAGCATGTTCCGCATCACCGACGCCACGCTCACCGTTGCCAACGGCAAGATGACCTGCGAGCTCGTCATGAGCGGCAAGGGCTACGGCAAGCTCTTCATGGGAACGGGCGAGGAGGCCTCAAAGGCAAGCGACGAGGACTGCATCGACTACGTTGAGAACGCCGGCGGCACGCACACCTTCACCGTGCCCGTGGAGGCGCTCAACACCGAGGTCGATTGCGCCGCATGGAGCATCAAGAAGCAGGCCTGGTACGACCGCACGCTCGTCTTCCTGGCCGACACGTTGAAACCGGCCGAGACCGCGCTGGCAGACGGCACCTACTCGGTGGACGTGGCGCTTGAGGGCGGCAGCGGCCGGGCAAGCGTGTCGTCGCCCTGCACATTGAAGGTTGAAGGCGGCGCGATGACGGCCACCCTCGTGTGGTCGAGCCCCAACTACGACCAGATGGTCGTGGACGGCACGCAGTACCTGCCCGTCAACAAGGACGGCAACTCCACGTTCGAGATTCCCGTGGCGACGCTGGCGGAGCCGCTTGCCGTGCAGGCCGAGACCACCGCGATGAGCCAGCCGCACATGATCGACTACACGCTCACCTTCGACGCGGCCACGTTGCAGGAGGGCTAAGGCGTGAGTGCACGGCAGGGCACGAGCGAGGGCGTGGTAGGACGCCATAGGGGCAGCAAGCAGGGCCGCGCAGAGGCAGGACGCCCCGCAGGCGGCAATTGGGCCGGCGAACAAGGAGGCCTGCTCACGCGGCGCGGTTTCCTGCACCTCGCAGGGGCGCTGGGATGCGCGACGGGCACTCTTGCGCTGGGCGGTTGCGCGCCAAACGGAACGGGCGACGCCCTCGGCGCCGACCGGGCCGACGACGCGCCCGATGCCGGCGCCGAGGACGAAAGCGGAGCCGACGTAGAGGGGTCGCCCCAGGAGGCGCGGCCCTCTTGGAGCGACCCCGACCTGGGAGAAGGCTTTGTGCGCACCGACAGCCTCGCGCTCAGGTGGGCGACGGGCTTCACGGTTGACCTCTACGAGGGCGGCCATGCCCTTGCTTGCATCGCCGACGGCACGCGCTACCTCTTCTGCGCGCCCCACGCCGCAGACTCGGCCCTTGAGGGCATTCCTGCCGATGTGGTGGTGCTTGAGCGACCTCTCGCCGACATCTACCTTGCCAGCTCCTCCACGCTGTGCCTGTTCGACGCGCTCGACGCCATCGATGCCGTGGGCTACGTGAGCGTCACCGAGCAAAACTGCACGGTTGAGGCGTTCTCCCAAGCCATTGCGCAGGGCGCGGTGGCATACGGGGGCAAGTACAGCGCCCCCGACTATGAGGCGTTCATAGGCGGCGGCTGCAAGCTCGCCGTTGAGAACACCATGATCTACCACACCCCCGAGGTGCGCGAGAAGCTCATCGAGCTCGGCGTGCCCGTGATCGTGGAGCAGTCGAGCCTGGAGGACGAGCCCCTGGGCCGGCTTGAGTGGATCTTGCTGTGGGGGGCCATGCTGGACAAGGTGAGCCTCGCCCAGGCCGTGCTGGACGAGCAGGCAGACCTTGTGGAGCAGGTCTCCGCCCGCGTTGCAGCCCAGCCGCTCGACCGCACCGTGGCCTTCTTCTACATCAACGCCAACGGGGCGGCCGTGGTGCGCAAGCCCGGCGACTACGTGGCGAAGATGATCGCCATGGCGGGAGGCACCTACGTGCCCAGCCACGTGGACGAGGAGGATGAGAATCGCTCCTCCTCGACGACGATGGAGATGGAGGCCTTCTACGCGGGGGCGAAGGACGCCGACGTCGTCATCTACAACTCGACGGTCGCAGGCGAGCTGGGCACCCTAGATGAGCTGTGCGCCCTCAACCCCCTGCTTACCGACTTCAAAGCCGTGAAGAACCACGAGGTGTGGTGCTGCGAGCAGAACGTCTACCAGCAGATGACCTCGACGGGCGCGGTCGTGGCCGACCTCAACGAGGTCATCGCGGGCACGCAGCGCGACACGCTCGACTTCCTCTTTAGGCTGGCGTAACGCATGGGGGGCAACAAGCCGACCGAAGGGCGCGGCACGAACCGAGGCATAGAGGCAGGCCCAGCGGAGAGGGACAGCTGGCAGGCAGGGCGGCGGCGCTGCACATGCGCGATGCTGGCGGCCTGCGCCGTGCTCGCCATGCTGGCCTGCGCAAACCTCTGCCTGGGGTCGGTGGAGATGAGCCCGGCCGAACTTGTGGGGGCGCTTGCGGAGGGTCCCGGCGGCACCTCGCTGCAAGCAAGCGTCATCTGGCAGATCCGCCTGCCGCGCGCGGTGAGCGCGGCCCTTTTGGGCGGGGCGCTGGCATGCTCGGGCTTCCTGCTCCAGACGTTCTTCAACAACCCCATAGCGAGCCCCTATGTGCTGGGCATCTCCGCAGGCGCAAAGTGCGCCTTGGCCGTCGTGACCATAGGCGTCATCGGGGCAGGCGGTGCGCTGGCGTCGTGGCAGGTCGTGGGCGCGGCGTTTGTGGGCGCTCTTGCGGCAACCGGCTTCGTGCTGGCGCTTTCCACCAAGATTCGCTCCATGGGCATGCTCATTGTGGCGGGCGTGATGGTGGGCTACGTCTTCAACGCCGCAACTGACTTTCTCGTGACGTTCGCCAGCGATCAGAACATCGTGAACCTGCACAACTGGGCGCTCGGCAGCTTCTCAGGCGCAAACTGGGGACAGGTGGGCGTGGAGGCATGCGTGTGCGCGCTAGGCCTCGCGGCTTCGATGGCGCTCGCCAAACCCATGGCGGCCTATCAGCTGGGAGAAGGCTATGCCAAGAGCGTCGGCGTGAACGTGCGCGCCTTCCGCGTGGGCCTCATCGGCGTGTCGAGCCTGCTTTCGGCCTGCGTCACAGCCTATGCGGGGCCCGTGGGGTTCGTCGGCATCGCCGTGCCCTACCTGGCCCGCACCGCCCTTGGCTCCTCGAAGCCCACCCGCGTGGTGCCCGCGTGCTTCGTGATGGGAGCGGCGTTCTGCCTTCTGTGCGACCTCGTGGCCCGCATGGCATTCTCCCCCACCGAGCTCAACTTGGGCACAGTGACCGCCGTGTTCGGAGCGCCCGTCGTCATCGCGCTCATGATGCGCAGGCACAGGGAAGACCGGTAGGTGAGGCCGACGATGACTTGGGGAAATCGGCGCATGGCGCCTGGGGTGCAGGTGCAGGTGCAGAGCGGGCTTATTGCGCCCGAAAGCCGCGATGCCCTGCAGACATGCGGGCTCACCGTGGGGTACGGGGGCAGGGCCGTCATCGCCGACGTCGACCTCTCGGTCGGGCGCGGGGAGGTGCTCTGCCTCGTGGGGCCGAACGGCTCGGGCAAATCGACCTTGCTCAAGACCATAGCCGCGCAGATCTCCCCGCTCGGGGGGCACGTGCTGCTCTCGGGGGACGACGCACAGGCGCTGCGGGCGGGAGAGCTTGCCCAGCGCCTGTCGGTGATGCTGACAGGGCGCGTCTCATGTGAGATGCTGAGCTGCCTGGACGTGGTGGAGACCGGGCGTGTGCCGTACACCAACGCCCTGGGGGCGCTGCGGCAGGCCGACCGGGCGGCGGTGCGGCGGGCGATGGAGCTGACGGGCTCGTGGGAGCTGCGTGAACGCGACTTCATGCAGATAAGCGACGGCCAGCGCCAGCGCGTGCTGCTCGCCCGGGCAGTGGCCCAGGAGCCGCAGGTGCTCGCGCTCGACGAGCCGACCTCCTACCTGGACATACGTCATCAGTTGGAACTGCTCGGCGTCGTGCGGGAGCTTGCACGCGAGCGCGGCTGGGCCTGCGTGCTGTCGCTGCACGAGCTTGCTTTGGCGCAAAAGGTCGCCGACCGCGTGGCCTGCGTGTGCGACGGGCATGTGCAGGCGCTCGGCACCCCCGAGGAGGTTCTGGACGCCCCGACGGTCGGGCGTGTGTTCGACCTGAAGACGGCCGACTACGACGGGGTCTTCGGCACGGTGGAAGACACCCCGCTCGCGGGGCCCGCGCGCGTCTTCGTGCTGGGAGGCGCCGGCGCGGCGGCCCCTTCGATGCGTGCGCTGCGCAGGGAGCGCGTGTCGTTCTGCCTGGGCGTGCTTCCGGAAAACGACCTTGACTGCGCACTCGGCCGCCGGCTGACGACACAGGTCGTTGCCGTGCCTGCGTTTTGCGAGGTGGACGAAGGCGCCGTACAGGCGGGGTGTACGGTGCTCGGGAGCTGCGAGGCGCTCGTTGACTGTTTGGGGCCGGAAGCCAGGGGCTCGGTGGGCGCCTGTCGTGCGAAGCTGCTTGAAGAGGCTGAGAAGCTGGGTATTCCCACGTTCGAAAGCGCGGCGCGGTACCTTGACGGCACACGGTCGAACCGAGACGCGTGGCGCGTCCTAGCCTGTGATGACGACAACCAGGACGCCCCATGCCCGCAAGCCGAGGAGGTGCGCCCGTGAGCTTCGAGCATTACGTCGAGGTGGGCCGAAAGCGCCTGCGCTGCGGCTATACGACGGGGACCTGCGCGGCGGCGGCGGCCCAGGCATGCGGGCACGCGCTTCTTGCCGGCGACTTCCCCTGCTGCGTGCGCATCGAGACGCCCGCCGGCATCACCGTGGAGGTGGAACCGGAGGAAACGCAACGAGGAATCGACGCGGACGGCACCGCCTGGGCGAGCTGCGGGGTGCGCAAGGACGCCGGCGACGACTCGGACGCCACCGACGGCGCGCTTGTATGCGCGCGCGTGAGTCTTTCCGCCGCACCTGGCGTCGCCATAGAGGCCGGCCCCGGCGTGGGGCGTGTGACGAGGCCGGGGCTCGACCAGCCCGTGGGGGCGGCCGCCATCAACTCAATCCCGTGCGCAATGATCTCCTCCGAGCTGGAGCGCCTGGCCTCAGAGCATGGCTGGCAGGGCGGCTTTGCCGTGGAGGTCTCCGTCGTAGGCGGCGAAGAGATCGCACGCAAGACCTTCAACCCGCGCCTGGGCATCGAGGGCGGCATCTCCATCTTGGGCACGTCGGGCATCGTGCGCCCCATGAGCGAGGACGCCCTCGTGGAGTCCATCCGCCTGGAGATGCGCGTCAAGCATGAGGGAGGGCTGCGCGACCTCGTGCTCGTACCGGGCAATTATGGGGCGGACTGGGCGCAAGACAGGGAGCACGTGAACCCCGCGCATATCGTGAGCTGCTCGAACTATCTGGGGGCGGCGCTTGACTGCGCGGCGTCCCTTGGCTTTGAGACGCTCGTGCTCGTGGGGCACATGGGCAAGCTCGCCAAGGTGGCGGCAGGGGCTATGAACACGCACTCGCGCGTAGCGGACGGGCGCGCGGAGGCCTTCGCGGCCCACGCGGCGCTTGCGGGGACATGCCGCGAGACGCTTGCCCGCCTCATGGCATGCGGCACGACCGACGAGGCGCTCGAGGTGCTCGCAGGGCATGGGCCAGGCGAGCCCCCCGTGTCCGAGACGCGCGAGAAACTGCTGGCCCAGACGCTTGCCGGGCTCACCGAGGCCGTCACGCGGCACGTGAGGAGACGGGGCGACCCCGTGCGCTGCGAGGTCATCGTGTTCTCGAAAGCCTGGGGCGAGCTGGGCCGCAGCGCGGGGGCAGGCGAGCTGCTGGCCCTGCACCGCACGCACGCCGCGGGGCCCGCGCGCGACAAGGGCGTCGAATCGACCGGAGGGGATGCGCCGGACCAGGCAGGCATGTCCATCGAGAGGAAGGCACACCAGGCATGATTGACTTTGTGGGAGCGGGTCCGGGCGCGGCCGACCTCATCACCGTGCGCGGCATGCGCGCGCTGCAGCAGGCCGACGTCGTGGTGTACGCGGGCTCGCTCGTGAGCCCGGAGCTGCTTGCATACTGCCGGTCGGGCACGGAGGTGCACGACTCGGCGCACATGACGCTGGAGGAGGTCGTCTCCGTCCTCGTGGCGGCCGAGCGGGCAGGCAAGCGGGCGGTGCGGCTGCACACGGGCGACCCTGCGATGTACGGGGCCATCCGCGAGCAGATGGACCTGCTCGACGAGGCGGGCGCTACATATCGCGTGATCCCGGGCGTGTCAAGCGTGTTTGCCTCGGCCGCAGCCCTCAATTGCGAGTTCACGCTGCCGGGCGTGTCGCAGTCGCTCGTGCTCACCCGCGTGGAGGGGCGCACACCGGTGCCCGAGGGAGAGCAGCTGCGGGCGTTTGCCAAGCATGGGTGCACCATCGCGCTGTTCCTCTCGTGCGGCCTGCTCGAGAAGGTGCGTGGGGAGCTGCTCGCAGGCGGCATGGGCCCCGAGACGCCCGCCGCCATCGTGTACCGCGCAAGCTGGCCCGACGAGAAGGTCGTGCGCTGCCATGTGGCCGACCTGCCGGAGAGGGCCCGCGAGGAGGGCCTGAACCGCCAGGCCATCGTGCTTGTGGGGAACGCCCTGGCAGGCAGCCTCGAGGCGGCGAGGGCCGACCGGTCGAAGCTGTACGACCCCGGCTTCACCCACGGGTACCGAACCGCGTCGTGCGAGGCAGGCGCGGGCATTGTGGGCGTCGGCGCCGATGACGAGGAAGGCACGCATGCCCAAGGCGAGGGCGGCGCGCAGACGGGCGGCGCACGGGCATGAGCGCGACCGAGATTGCTGCGTTCACACGCGCGGGATGCGCTCTTGCCGACGAGATTGCCGAGAAGCTGCCTGACGCACGCGCTTGGGCGCCCCGGCGGTTTGCCGACGAGATCGGCCTGCCCGGCTTCGACGGCATCGGGGCCTGGACGTCCACGCGCCTCGAAGAGGGGTGCAGGCGGCTCGTGTTTGTGGGGGCGTGCGGCATCGCCGTGCGCGCCATCGCCCCCCATGTGGCAAGCAAGCTCGCCGACCCCGCCGTCGTATGCGTGGACGAGGCAGGGACATGGGCGATCTCGCTGCTGAGCGGCCACTTGGGCGGGGCAAACCGTCTCGCGCGCCAGGTGGCGGCGGCAATCGGCGCCGAGGCCGTCGTCTCCACGGCCACCGACGTGCGCGGGGCCTTCGCCATAGACGAGTGGGCCGCACGCCAGGGGCTCGCCGTCGCAAACCCCGGGCTCATCAAACGCGTGTCAGGAGCCTTGCTTGAGGGCGAGCGCGTCACAGTGGAAAGCGGCGTGGGCGTGACGCTGGCAGGCACGCTGCCCGAGGGGTTTGTGCGGGGGGCCGACGAGGGCGATGCGGGCAAGGACAGCTCGTACAGCGGTGAAGAGCCGGGCGACCACCTGCTCCCTTGCGTGCATATAGGCCCCGAGGCGCCCACCGCGCGCGAGACTCGTGCGCTGCACCTGCTCACGCGCAACGTCGTGGTGGGGGCTGGATGCCGGCGCGGGTGCGACCCCCGCACGCTGCAGGCAAACGTCGAGAGGGCGCTCACGCGGGCAGGCCTCTCTCCCGAAGCCGTGTGCACCCTTGCGACCATCGACATCAAGGCGGGCGAGCCCGCGATGGTCAAACTCGCACACGCGCACGGATGGCAGCTGAGGACGTTCGACGCGGCGACCTTGGCGGCCCAGCCAGGCGATTTTGCAAGCTCTGAGT
>CAKUKJ010000012.1 GCA_934662525.1 uncultured Coriobacteriales bacterium
GGAACGCCCCACATCTGCCCCAAGAGCCCTCGCAAGCGAGGGCTCGTCGCCTCGGGGTAGCGGTTGAGAGGCACGTTCGCCAGGCGCGCCTGCACCTCTCGCTCAACCGCGGCAGGCACGCCCCAGTTGTTCTCGTTGGCCGAGAGCATGATGCGCACAGGGCGCATGTCGGGGTCGTAGGGCTCCAGGTCGGCAAGGTCGGGACGAACGGCGGGAAGCTGCATGGCCTACTCCGCCTCTTCGATCTCGGCCGCCCCGGCGACCTCGTCGTCTTCTGCCAGGTAGTCGGCCATGACGGTGCGGCGCATAAGGGCCGACTGGGCGTGCGCCCACAGGCCCTCGGCGGTGGCAAGCGTCACGACGTCGTCGCAGTCGGCCTCGAGACCCTCGTAGGAATAGCAGATGACGGAGGACTTCTTCACAAACTGCTCGACCGACAGGGGGCTTGAGAAACGGGCAGTGCCGCCGGTGGGCAGGGTGTGGTTGGGGCCGGCAACGTAGTCGCCGAGCGGCTCGGAGCTCCACTCGCCCACGAAGATGGCGCCGGCGTTGCGGATGCGGCCGAGCAGCTCCATGCCCTCGAACGTCTGCAGCTCCAAGTGCTCGGGGGCGATGACGTTCACGGCGTCGATGGCCGCGTCAAGCGTGGGACACACGACGACGGTGCCGTTGTTGTCCCACGACTGGCGCGTGATGTCGGCGCGGGGGCTCTCCGCCAGGTACTCCTGGAAATAGGCGTTTACGGCCTCGGGCAGGCTGGGGTCGGTCGTCACCAGGTACGACGTCGCCATCGGGTCGTGCTCGGCCTGGGCCATGAGGTCGATGGCGACGAGGCGCGGGTCGGCCGTCTCGTCTGCCAGCACGCACACCTCGGAGGGGCCGGCGACCATATCGATGCCGCAGTCGCCGGAGACAAGCTTCTTGGCGGCGGCGACATAGGCGTTGCCCGGGCCCGTAACCTTGCTTACCTGGGGAATCGACTCCGTGCCGTAGGCAAGCGCGGCGATTGCCTGGGCGCCGCCCACGGTGTAAATTTCGTCGACGCCGGCGATTTTGGCGGCGCAGAGCGTATAGGGGGACAGCTTGCCGTCGGCCTGAGGGGGCGTCACCATGACGATGCGGCCCACGCCGGCGACCTTGGCAGGCACCGCGTTCATAAGCACCGTGGAAGGATACTGGGCGCGGCCGCCGGGCACATAGATGCCCACGGAGTCGAGCGGGGTCACCTTCTGGCCCAGGATGGTGCCGTCGGGACGCGTCGTGAACCAGGACTGCTGCACCTCGCGCTGGTGAAACTCGCGGATTTGCGCCTCGGCCTTCTTGCATGAGGCAAGGAACTCCTCGCCCACCTCGGCAAGCGAGGCGTCGATGACCTCCTGAGACACGCGGAAGTCAGCGATGTCCACATGGTCGAATTTGCTTTCGAAGGCGCGCAGGGCGTCGTCGCCCTTCTCGCGCACCTCCTCAACGATGGAGGCGGCGGAGGCGATGACGTTTGCGGGCAGGGTGCCCTTGCGCACGAGCATGGACTCGGTGAGGGCCTCGTCCTCGGCCAACTCGATGATCTTCATGGCGATGCGACCTTTCTCAAAACCCGCCTCGGCGGGAAGGAATCCTCAACGACCGTTAACAAAAAATACTACGCGCCCTGCGTGTCCTGCACGTTACGCGCGGCTGCCTCCAGCTGAGCGGCCAATTCGAAGACGCGGGAATCGGTGCGGGCGGAGGCGGGGTTGGCAAAGAAGCGCGCCGTGCAGTCGAGGACGTCATCGACGACGACAAGGTTGTTCTCGCGCAGCGTGGTGCCCGTCGCCGTGATATCCACGATGCAGTCGGCCATGCCCACAAGGGGCGCCAGCTCGATGTTGCCATGGAACTTGAGCACATCGGCCTCCATGCCCTTGCGGGCGTAATACTGGCGCGTGATGCGGGGGTACTTCGTGGCCACGCGCACGCTTCCCAGCTTACGGTAGTTCTCCTGCGTCTTGCCTTGCGCACCGGCCGGCTCCGCGACGACGAAGTGGCAGGCGCCGAAACGCAGGTCGACCAGCTCAAGCACGTCAAGGTCGGCCTCGATGAGCGAGTCACGGCCGCAAATGCCGCAGTCGGCGCCGCCAAAGGCGACAAATGCGGGCGCGTCGGTGGGCCTCACAATGATGTACTCGACGTCTTTCCCCCGTATGATGAGCTGGCGGCCCGGCTCGGGCAGGTTGGCGACGTCAAGTCCGGCGGCCTGAAACAGCTTGATGGCGCCCGGGAAGAGCGAGCCCTTCGACACAGCGACGCGCAAGGGGCGTGCAGACGCATCGGCGCAGCGCTCGAGGGCGGTCTGGATGCAGTCAAGCGACAGGGAGAACCCAGCCGCCGGGCGCGGGGCCCCATAGCGCTCGAACATCTTGTCATACCGGCCGCCGGCTCCAAGCTGGGCGCCCAAACGCGGCAGGTAGGCCTCGAGCACCATGCCTGTGTAGTAGCCGAACGACCCCATGACGGAGAAGTCAACCGTCACGGTGCCCGCAAGGTCGGCCCCCCGCGCGCGGCCGAGCAGCTCGGCGATTTCGTCGAGCCGGCATTCGTCCGCACAACCGCACGGCCCTATGAGCTCGCGTGCACGCTCGACAGCCTCGACCCCGCCGCGGATGCGCGGCAAACCCAGCAATGCCCGCGCGATGTCCTCGTCAAGCCCCGCAGCCGTATCCACAAGCTCGGCCAGACCGATGAGGTCGCAACGCTGACAAAGGGAGCGTGCCTGCTGGCACCACTCCTCGGGCATGCCGGAACGCATAAGCAGCACGTCGAGAGGGCGCACGCTGCCCATGGCGATGACGTATTCCCTGAGGCCCGCCGCCTCAAGGGCGCGCGCCATGAGCAGCAGCGTCTCTGCATCGGCCTCAAGGCCTTCTGCCCCAATAAGCTCCACGCCAAGCTGGGTGAGCTGCCGCGGCTGGCCGGTGAGCGCGTCGCATTCGCGCAGGACCGGGGCGTTGTACCGCAGGCGCAGCGGCCCCTCGCAGCCGCGCAGGCGCGTGGCCACCATGCGCGCAACGGGCAGCGTCACGTCGGGGCGCACCATGAGCAGGGCCCCGTCGGAGTCAAAGAGGCGAAACGCCACGTCGCTGGCGGCGTCCGAATCTTGGAGCAGGTCGCTCATCTCGAGCAGGGGCGTCTCGACGGGGAGATAGCCCGCCTGGGCAAAGCACGCGCTCACCGCCGAGCCGATTTGCTCGCGCCAAAGGGCCTCCTCGGGAAGCACGTCTCTGAAGCCGCGCGGGGTAGCTGTCGTAGTCGTGAAACTCACCGCTTCTCTTCCTCAAAAGGGCCGCAGGCCGGCCCCGGTCTTGTCGGACCATGTCCCAGGTTGTACCGGGACGTCTTGATGTGCGAAGGCACTTTAGCACGGTAGAGTACTAAAGTGCCTTCAGTTAACATCTTTGTAACATGCGCGCACAACGCATCCATCCATGTCTGAGCGCACGGCTGGAGGCGCACCCCTTAGGCGACCACGACGCTCCCCTGGCCCCGCAGAATGTCCTCCACTTCAACGGCAAGCGACACGTTCTTCGTGTTCACGTGCATGGGAATCTCAGCGCGCATGGTGTGGCCCGAGGCCTCTTCCACCAGCAGGTCGACGTTGTCGGCGCCGGGATAGCGCGAGAAGATGCGCGACAGCTGCGTGATGAGATTCTGGTTGAGCAGCTGGCTCATCACGCGCACCTCGAGCGTCTTGGGGCGGTTTGACGCCTGGTCGAGCACGAGGGGGTCGATATCGACCACCATCAGCTGGTTGCCGCGGTCGGAGCGGTCGAGATTGGCGCGGATCTTGACGAAGACGTCGCCCACGCGCTCGCCCGTGGTGGGGTCGACCTCGCCTTGCAGGATGTGGCCCTTCTTGGCGAACACCTTGGGGAAGCACACGCACGTGACGTCGGCCTCCATGTCGGCCAGGGTGAAGACGGCCATCTGGTCGCCCGACTTCGTGACCTTCTTCTGCAGGCCGTCTACCATGCCGGCCCAGCTGAAGACCTTCTTCTCGGGAACCTTGTACTGTCCGGCCGCGCCCTCGTCGGCCTCCTCCTCTATCTGGCCGATGCTGAAGTCGCGCGCCTGCGACAGCGCGTACTCGAAGGGGCGCAGCGGGTGGTCGGAGACATAGATGCCAAGGACCTCCTTCTCCAAGGCAAGCTTGGTGCGGTCGTCCCACTCGATGCCGTCGGGCTCCACGCGGGCGTTGAAGCTGCCGGCATCCTCATCGTCGTCGAACAGGTCGAACATCGAAAGCTGACCGGCCGCCGCGTTTTTCTGCTTCTTGCTCGCCGAGTCGATGATGTTCTCGGGGTTGTCCTTGCTCACGAGATAGCACAGCTGCTTGCGGGTGTAGCCGGTGCCGTCAAACGCGCCTGCCTTGATGAGGGACTCGATGACGCGGCGGTTCGCCTTGCTCGAGTCGACGCGGTCCAAAAAGTCGAAGATGTCCTGATAAGGGCCGTTCGCCATGCGCTCTGCCACGATGACGTCGCTCACGCCCTCGCCTACGCCGCGGATGCCGGCAAGACCGAAGCGAATGCCCTCGGGCACGGGCGTGAACTCGTTGCCCGAGGAGTTGATGTCTGGCGGCAGCACGGCGATGCCGTCGAAGCGGCACGCGGCGATGTAGTGCACGATCTTCTCGGTCTTGCCCGTGTAGGAGGTGAGCACGGCGGCCATATACTCGCGCGGATAGTGGGCTTTGAGCCAGGCCGTCTGCATGACGAGAATGGCGTAGCCGGCCGAGTGCGACTTGTTGAAGGCGTAGGAGGCGAATTCCAGAACGTCGTCCCAAATCTTCTGGGCAATCTCCTTCTTGTAGCCGTTGGCCACCGCGCCGTTCATCCAGTGGTCGTAGGTGGTCTCCTCCTTGCCGTCGGACCAGTTGAAGACCGTGGAGGTGAGCAGCTTGATCTTCTTCTTTGCCACGGGCTTGCGGATGCGCGAGTCCGACTCGCCGGCCGAAAAGCCGCTCATCTTCATCGAGATCTGCATGACCTGTTCCTGGTAGACCATGGTGCCGTAGGTCTCGCCCAGGATGTCGTCGAGGCGCGGGTCGTAGGAGACGGCCTCCTCCTTGCCGTTCATGCGGTTGATGTAGGAGTCCACCATGCCCGCGCCCAGGGGGCCGGGGCGGTAAAGGGCGATGAGAGCGACGACGTGCTTGTACTCGCGCGGCTTCATGTTCTTGATGGTGGCCGTCATGCCGCCCGACTCGACCTGGAACACGCCGGCCGTGTGGCCCGAGCCCATGAGCTCGAAGATCTTGGGGTCGTCGAAGGGAATCTGCGACTCGTCGATGTCGATGCCGCAGGTCGCCTTGATGTTGGCCTTTGCCTTGGAGATGACGGTGAGCGTGCGCAGGCCCAGGAAGTCCATCTTGAGCAGGCCCATGTCGGCGACCATGTGGCCTTCGTACTGGGTGATCTCCACTCCGCCCTTGGTGTCGAGCTTTGTGGGGACGTGCTCGTTGACCGGGTCGCGGCAGATGAGGACGGCGCAGGCGTGCACGCCCTCGCCGCGCGTGAGGCCCTCGATGGCAAGAGCCGTGTCGATGACCTGCTTGGCGTCTGGGTCTTCCTTGTAAGCCTGCACAAAATCGGGCGAGAAGTAGTCCTTGTGCTTCTCGTCCTTGCCCATCGTGGCGGCAAGCGTCGTGTCGGGCGCGTTCGAGATCATCTTGGAGAGCTTCTGCGAGAAGCTTACCGGGAAGCCCAGCACGCGCGCGGCGTCGTTGACGGCCTGCTTCGCCTTGAGCACCGAGTACGTGATGACGTGCGTGACGTGGTCGGAGCCGTAGCGGCGGCGGACGTAGTCCACCACCTCCAGGCGCCGCTCATCGTCGAAGTCCATGTCGATATCGGGCATCTCGGTACGCTCGGGCGACAGGAATCGCTCGAACATCAGGCCGTTCTCAAGCGGGTCGAACGCGGTGATGTCCATGGCATAGGCCACGATTGCTCCGGCGGCCGACCCACGTCCCGGGCCCACGCCGATGCCGTTCTTCTTGGCCCATTGCACGTAGTCGGCCACGATGAGGAAGTAGGCGGCGAAGCCCTTGTCGCAGATGACCTTGTACTCGTATTCGAAGCGCTCCACGACGTCGGGGCGGGCCGTCTTCCAGTCGGCCCCGTAGTGGCGCGCAAGGCCCGCCTCGCAGTCGCGGCGGAACTGGCTCTCGTGGGTCTGTCCCTCGTCCAAGCCAGGGTAGCGGGGAAGGATGATCTGGTCGAAGTCCAAGTAGACGCCCGACTTCTCATCGAGCACCTCGCCGGGCTTGGCGCCGCACTTCTCGGCAATCTCGAGCGTGTTGTCGCAGGCCTCCTGGTAGAGGGGCCCCAGGGCCGCTCGCATCTCCTCCTCGGTCTTCATATAGAACTGGTCGTTCTTGAAACGCATGCGATCGGGGTCGTCGAGCTTCTTGCCCATGCCGATGCACATCATGGCGTCCTGCGTGGCGGCGTCTTCGCGCAGCAGGTAGTGGAAGTCGTTCGTGGCGACGGTCTTGATGCCCAGCTCACGGGCAAGCCTGTCGAGACGGCCGTTGAGCTCGTCTTGCGTCATGCCCGAGTCGGCAAGCACGCCTTGGTTCTGCAGCTCGATGTAGAAGTCTCCCGGCGCGAAGATGGACCCGAACGTCTTCGCCCATTCCACCGCCTGGGCGTCGTCTCCCTTGTCCAGGCATTGCGGGATGATGCCGGCGATGCACGCCGAGGTGGCGATGATGCCCTCGGAATGGTCGCGCAACATGTCGAGCGTGACGCGCGGCTTGTAGTAGAAACCGCGCGTGGCCGCCTGCGACACCACGTTCATGAGGTTGACGTAGCCCTGGTTGTTCTTGGCAAGCAGGATCATGTGGTACAGCTCGGGCTTGCGGTCGCGTGCCAAGGTCGAGTCGGGCGTGAAGTAGACCTCGCAGCCCAGGATGGGCTTGATGCCGTATTCGGCCCCCTTGCGGCCGTCTGGGCTGCCTGCGACCTGGGCGTCCAAGTAGTATTGGGCGCATCCGTACATGTAGCCGTGGTCGGTGATGGCGCACGCCGGCATGCCAAGCTCCCAGGCACGTTTAGCCATGTCTTTGAGGCGCGTGATGCCGTCGAGCAGCGAGTACTCGGTATGACAGTGCAGGTGAACGAAAGCCATGTGCTTGCTCCTTATCGACTGATGCGATGATAAGGGCGCAAACAAGCAAGTGCGGGGCAACAAGCGAGAACCCTTACAAACAACGGGCGCGCAGGCATCTCCCAGCGCGCCCGTTGTCTGTACGTCACTCCTCGTCTGCGCCGCCCAGCTCCTCGAGCAGGTGCAGGGCGCATTCGAGCATGGGCTCGTCTTTGCGCAGCGGGTAGTTCACCTTGCCCGTCTTGGCAAAGACCTGCGCGCCCTTCTTGCGCCAGGCGTCAAACACGGGTTTGGGCACCTCGGCGCCCGCAAGGGTTATCTTGCCCACAGCCGTGCCCACCGAGGTGATGCCGAGCCTGTCGGCGCGAATGCGGATGCGCGCACGTGTGAACAGGTTGCGCGCGGCCTCGGGCAGCTCGCCGTAGTTTTCGACGCACTGCTTCTCCAGCGCGTCGACGGCCTCCAGATCGGCGAGTGCCGCAAGCTTGCGGTACATGAGGACGCGCTTGTCCACATCAGGCAGGTATTCCTCGCTGAAGTAGTAGTCCACAGGGAGGTTGATGGTCACGGTCGTGGCCACCTCGTCGGCCGGCTCCTCGCCCCTGGCCTGCGCCACGGCCTGCCCCAGCATCTGCGTGTAGAGGTCGAAGCCGACGCTCGACAGGTTGCCGTGCTGCTCGGCGCCCATGAGCGAGCCCGCGCCGCGGATCTCCAGGTCTCGCATGGCCACGCGCATGCCGCTTCCCAAATCGGTGAACTCGCCGATGGCGAGCAGGCGGTCGGTCGCCTCGGGGGTAAGGGGCACGTCGGGCGGAAACATGAAGTAGGCGTAAGCCTGCTGCCGGCCGCGCCCCACACGCCCTTTGAGCTGGTAGAGCTGGGCTAGGCCGAGGCGTTGGGAGTCTTCGATGATGAGTGTGTTGGTGTGCGGGTTGTCAATGCCGCTCTCGATGATCGTGGTGGCGACAAGCACGTCGACCTCGCCCGTCACGAACTTCTGCATGACGGACTCGACCTCGCTGGGGCTCATCTTGCCGTGCGCCACGCCCACGCGGGCCTCAGGCGCCACGCTCATGACGCGCTGCACCGCCTCGTCGATGGTCTTCACGCGGTTCGAGACGTAGTAGACCTGCCCACCCCGCGCAAGCTCCAGGCGGATGGCCGACGACACGACGTCCTCGTCCCACTCGCCCACGTGAACCTTCACGGGAATGCGGCCCGCAGGCGGGGTCTTGATGAGCGACATGTCGCGCACGCCGCTCATAGCCATCTGCATCGTGCGCGGGATGGGCGTGGCCGACAAGGTCAGCACGTCCACCTGCTCGCGCAGGTTTTTGAGGTGCTCCTTGTGCTGCACGCCGAAACGCTGCTCCTCGTCGACGATGACGAGGCCCAGGTCGTGGGGGTTCACGTCGCTTGAGAGCAGGCGGTGCGTGCCCACAAGCACCTGCACCGTGCCGGCCGCAAAGCCCTCGAGCGCCTTCTTCTGCTGCTTGGCGGTGCGGAAGCGGCTGAGCACCTCCACCTCCACGTCGAAGTCGGCAAAGCGCTCGAAGAACGTCTGGTAGTGCTGCTGGGCGAGAATCGTCGTGGGGCACAGCACCATGACCTGCTTGCCGTCCTGCGTCGCCTTGAACGCGGCGCGCAGGGCCACCTCCGTCTTGCCGAAGCCCACATCGCCGCACAACAGGCGATCCATGGGCTTGGGCGCCTCCATGTCGGCCTTGATGTCCTGGATGGCGGCGGCCTGGTCGGCCGTGATCTCGTAGGGGAAGCCCTCCTCCATCTGGCGCTGCCAGGCGGTGTCAGGCGAGAACGCGAAGCCGCGGGCGGCGGCGCGGCGCGTGTACAGGTCGACCAGGTCGAAGGCGAGGGCCTTGGCGGCCTTGCGCGCCTTCGTGGTGGCACGGCTCCAGTCGGCAGAGTTGAGACGCGTGAGCCTGGGGGCCTCCGAATCGGGGCCCACATAACGCGTCAGACGGTCTACCTGCTCAAACGGCACGAAGAGCTTGTCGGAGCCCGCATATTCGAGCTGGAAGTAATCGCGCTCCTTGCCAGCGACCTCCTTACGCACGATGGCCGTGAAGTGCGCGATGCCGTGTGTGGCGTGCACGACGTAGTCGCCGGGCTTGAAGGGAAACGTGATGTCCGTCACGTCGATGTTCTTGCGGCGACCGTGCTTTGCCATGCGGCTCTGCAGGTCCGCCGAACTGATGACGGCGAGGCGCGCGTCGGGCACGACGACTCCCGCAGGAATGGGCGCGTCCGTCACGGTGATGGGACCGCGCGCCAGCGGCTCATGGGCGACGCCGGCCCATTCGGGGATGCATGTGCCCCGGTTCTCGGGCGAGGTTGCCAGCGACTCCACGATGGGGATATGCTCGTCAGTAAGCGTGATCTTCATCGCACGCCGAGCTTCACTGTCGGGAATGGCAAAGACGGTCGCATATCCCATATGGCGCAGCGAGTCGAGCCTGCGCACGAGGCGCGCGCCTCCCGCCACGTCGGGCTGCTGCACGCGCAGCTCGGAGGTGGCTCCCCCTCCCGCACGCATGATGGAGACGAGCGTGAGGCGCTGCTGGGTACCGAAGTCCATCTCGGCAGGTTTGAGATACAGGCCGTCGGGGGAGGCTTTCGCGTTGCGGGCAAGCACCGCCACCTCGTCGTAATAGCGCGTCGCGTCGTCGAAAAGCGAGCGCGGTTCGGCGAGCACCATGAGGACGTTGGGCGCAACGTGAGCAAGCGGGCCGGCCGTGGTGGCATACAGGCTTGGCAGATAGCGGTCTACCTCGGGAAACAAGATGCCCTGCGAGAGCATCTCCATGTGGCGTGCAAGCTCATCGTCGTCCTGGCTTGCTTGGTAGAGCTTGCGTCGGCAGCGCTCGATTGCCTTGGGCGAGAGCGCGAGTTCGCGAGCGGGATACATGTCGACATCGGTCACCTGGCCGATGGTCTGCCCCGTCGATGGCACAAGCGTGCGGATGGCGTCTATCTCGTCGCCAAAGAACTCCAGGCGCACCGGGCCGGTTGACTGCGCGGGCCATACGTCCACGAGGTCGCCGTGCACATGGAAGGTGCCGGGGGCGTCGGCCGCGCCTTGGGAGGTATAGCCGAGAAACAGCAGCCGGTTCGGAACCTCGGAAAAATCCATCTCCTGGCCGATCTCAAACGAGAGGGGCATGAAGTAATCGCTGCCGGCAGGAGGCACGCAACGCAGGAGGGCGCGCGCCGAGGCAACGGCCAGGCATGGCTCCCCTTTTTTGAGGCGAGCGAGGGCATGACAGCGAGCGCCCACCACCGCGTCATCGGGGCTCTTGTCAGACCAGGGCAGGTCGGCGCGCAAAGGGATGCGCTCGACCTGGTCGAGCCCCACGTATGCGGCCAGGGCCTGAGCCATCCGCTGGGCCGCATCCTCACCGGCCACCACAACGACGCAAGGCCTGGGGTTGCGTGCGTACAAAGCCGCGATGGCAAGCGGTCTGGCCGACTGCGCTATGCCGAGCGTCGCGTCCTGCGACGTCGCCAGGTTGCGCTCGATGTCTCGAAACTCAGCTGCAGTGGCCAGCTGGTCGGCAATCCTGTGTATCAGCATCTGACTCCTCGTAAGGGCTGCGGAACCTCGCCCGCCGCGATTTTCAGAGTCCCATTGTACGACAAACCCGCCGAGCTTACTTCCCCTTCATTGAGGGCACTTCTTCAGGATAGACGTCCTCCAGGTGCCCGCCATAAACGTAGTGCATGGTCTCACTTGCCACCACACCGCCCAGCACAATCACGGCAATGCAGTTGGGCACGGCCATCAGGCCGTTCGTGATATCCGAGATGTTCCACACCAAATCGCCGCCGCCGATGCACCCCCAGAACACGAACGCAAGGAACACGATCGAGTAGGGCAGGATGCCCTTCCTGCCAAAGAGGTACATGATTGCGCGGTTGCCATACTGGCTCCATCCCAAGATGGTGGAATAGGTGAAGCACAGCAGGCCGACAACGAGCACGAACGGCCCAAACACGGGAATCGACTCGAAGCACGCCGTCGCGAGCGCCGCGCCCCCGCTGAAGATGTTGCCGATGCCGCCCGACACCGTGTTGTTGTAGGTGGCCGCAAGCTCAGGGCTGGCAAGCAGCGACGTCACGAGCATGAGGCCCGTAATGAGGCAGATCACGACGGTGTCCCAGAACGTGCCGCTCATGGATACCAGGGCCTGACGAGCCGGGTTGCGCGTCACGGCACTCGACGCGACGAGCGGGGCGGAGCCCAGACCGCTCTCGTTGGAGAAAAGGCCGCGCTTGAAGCCAAATTGCAGGGCAAGCATGACGGAAGACCCCACCGCTCCGCCAAACGCGGCCTGCGGGGTAAAGGCGCACACAAGGATCGTTGAGACGGCCTCGCCCAGATACTGGCCGTTGATGCCGATGATGACCAGGCAGCATGCGACATAAAACAGCGCCATGATGGGAACGAGCTTCTCACAGACACGGGAGACGCTTTTCAGCCCGCCGATGACAACGACGGCCACAAGCACGGTCACCACCAGGCCGATGGCCCACGTGGGGATGCTCGACCCATCGAACAGCGACGTTGCGGCAATTGCCCCGGCAAGAGAATTGGATTGCACCGAGGCTCCGATGCCAAACGACGCGATGGCTGTGAACAGGGCGAAGAGGATCGCAAGGACCTTGCCGAGCCGCTTGGACTTGAACCCGCGCTCCAGGGCATACATGGCCCCGCCGATCATCTTGCCGTCTTCGTCCTTTACGCGCCATTTCACGCCGATATAGGTCTCCGCATACTTGGTGGCAATGCCGAAGACGCCGGTTATCCACATCCAAAAGATGGCGCCCGGGCC
The DNA here is from genome assembly GCA_934662525.1 of uncultured Coriobacteriales bacterium. Taxonomy (GTDB): domain Bacteria; phylum Actinomycetota; class Coriobacteriia; order Coriobacteriales; family UMGS124; genus UMGS124. Next base: position 11,997 of record CAKUKJ010000012.1, read on the forward strand.
GCCCGACAAAAGCCCCGTCGCCACGCCGACGATGTTTCCGGTGCCGATGGTGGCAGCCAAAGCGGTGGTGAGGGCGCCGAACTGGCTGATGTCCCCCTCGGCGCTGCTCGGGTCGTCCTTGCTCACCGACAGCCTGATGGCAGTGCCGATTTTGCGTTGAATGAACCGCGTGCGAATGGTCGTGTAGATATGCGTGCCAAGCAGCAAAACGATGAGGGGCCAGCCCCACACAAACGAGTCAACCGCGTTGACCCCGTTCGAAAATGCCTCGATGAACGCATCCATATGGCCTCCCAGGTCCTTGCGGCCGATGGCCGCGCGCCGACAAAACCACAGGCCGCCGTTGAACCTTGCCGGCCGACCATAGAATGATTATGCAGCCGAACTTGAGATGTGTTGTTTCTTATGCATTAAGTCTGTATGTCTGGGCGAATAAACCCAGCATTACAGCGTCGGACGTATCGCCAGGTTATACCAAGTGGCAAAGACGACGAACACGACGGCTACGACGGCCATCGCCACCGTCCATGCCTTCTCGCGCTTAAGGTACTCCCCCACCGTCTTCTCTTGGGCAACCCTCAGGTAACCGAACATGTTTGCCCCTCGCGCATACACGACAAGAAACGCGAGCATGCATGCCAGGCATGCGACGGCCAAAAGGATGTACCACCCACCCGCATGAACAGCGGTATACACGATGTTGTCGAGAAACAGCCAGATGGGATACATCAAGATGAGATACCACTGCCCATGTCCCGGGCCCCACAGCGCAGGCATAAGAAACGCCCCCCAGTTCATTTTTGGCAGATGGGGCAGGGGCTCCGAGTCTTCAAGGATCAAGGCCATGGCGATACGGTCTTTTGCATGGCCGCAGCTTTTCGGAGAGAGATCGTCATCGAGCTCGACGAAATCGCGGCAGTCTCGGCATGCGCCCACATACCGCATCCCCTCGGGGGGAGGCGGCGTCTGAACGTCCCCGTCGCATGCTATGGAGTCCAGTTCGACCTTGCCCATGTCTTGAAAGCCCTTCTATTTCCAAACGGCCTTTGCCTGCTCGGCGAACACATCGCAGTCAACATCGTTTGCCCTGCCTGACACGATGATGGTACACGCCGAAGGCGCATCGTCGTCGTGTTGGACCTCGATTCCCGCGAAACCGTCAGCAATCGCCAACAAGCAGTCTGGCATATCATCCCGCAAGCCCGTGAGCCTCATGGCATCGTCTCTCCCGCAAACGGGCTCAGGCGTAAAGCCGGCGTTCTCCAGCCTTCGGGCAAGATAGCCCGTCATAACGCTGGCGTCAGGCTCGCCAAAGACCTCCGGCATCGCCGGCTGCGCCGTACCCTCCGCCAGCAGGTCGACTGCCTGGATGCCAAGCTCGTCGTGCATGTATCGGACCGCATTTCGCGCAAGAAGCGGCACTGCGGCCGCCACTTTGGGCGTAAGCGCACGCACAAACTCCGAGGGGCTCATGTTCTCCACCTGGATGCCGAAGCAATGACCTTTGCAGTCGATGCCCAACATCTGCGCCGACCCCAGCACGTCGGCAAAGCGCACGTCATGCAGCGACGTCATGCCGGCAGGAGTGGGAGCGACGTCCGTCGGCTCAAAGGAGAAGATTTGTCCGGGGGCCGCATTCGGCACGTCGACGGCGTCGAGCACAAGTGCGGAGTCGCAGGTGCGTAGGTCAGATATGATGGCCATGCCCATGCAGGCGCGGTCGATCACCTCGACATCATCAGGAAACCGGTATCGGCTCAACAGATACCGTGCCACCGCCGGACCCACACCGTCGTCCATGAGCAGCTCGTTTCCGATGCAAATCAACTTGACCTTCAAGCCAAGACCTCCCCAATATATCAGGGCATAAAGCCCAAAGGACCGCCGGTTTCTTTTGAACAAGCCAACCGTCGGACGCAAGCCCCCCCAAACAGAAAAGGGGCCTGCGGTTAAGCCCGCAAGCCCCTTTCGGAAGAATGCCATGCGCCCTATGGGCAAACTAGCACTTGATGCCTTCCTTGTCCAGGTCGCCCGTACGAGGACCCTCGCCGTAGCTGGAACCATGGCCCATGCCATCGTAACCCACCACGTTGCGCTTCTCGGGGTCGTACACCAGGCCGGCATGCTCCTTGCGGAACAGAATCAGCTTGGAGGGAGCGACGCCCTCGATGTTGGCAAGGTAGATGTGGAAGCACATGATGATCATGATGATGAACATCGTGATGTAGTGAATGATGCGGATGTTCATCACGCCGATGCCCTGAGTGAGGACTTCGGAGATAGCCCAGGTGCTCGTCGGAATCCAAAGTGCGAAGCCCGTCCACGCCATGAGAAGAATCAGCGGGAGGAAGAGCAGGTAGGAAATCTTCTGAAGGACGCCGAGCTTGGCACCGATCACATGCCCCTTGTTGATGAACAGGTAGTACTTGACCGTCTCGAGGAACATATGACGGTTGTTGCGCTGGGGCAGCCACGTCTTGAAGTCGCGCACGACGGCACGGGTGCCACCGGTAGGCGCGGACTTCACGAAGAACGACAGGATGACGCGCGCAAACAGATTGATGGTGATAACGATGCCGGCAAAGACGTGGATTCCACGGCAGATACCCATTGCACCCGGGAAGAACGGGTAGTGGATATAGAAGCCCGTGAAAATCAGCGAGAACATGCAGACGAGGTTCACCCAGTGAGTGATGACAAAAGGCAGCGGGTGGGCTTCCTTATAGTGTGCAAGATGCGCCATGCTACCTCACCCCCCAGGGGCTCTCAACGGTCGTGAAGCTCTTGCCCGTCTTAGGCTCGAACACGTGCACGCAGCATGCAGTGCAAGGGTCGTAGCTGTGAACGAGGCGCAGGGCCTTAATGGGCTTCTCGACGTCGAGAACCTCGGTGCCGATCAGAGCCTGCTCGAGCGGACCACGGGTACCGTCCTCGTCGCGAGGGCCGAGGTTCCACGTCGAGGGGATGATGATCTGGTATTTGTTGATCTGGTCGTTCGTGACCTTCGCCATGTGATAGAGAGCGCCACGGGGGGCCTCCCACAGAGCGATGCCGGTGCCCGTGGTGTTCTCGGGCTTGGTGTAGTAGTCGTGACCGCCAGCACCGACGTAGTCGATGAGGTCGAGGCACTCCTGCTCCATGCGGTCCATGATGTAGACCATCTCAACAGCGCGGGCAGCGGCGCGACCGAAGACCGACTCCAGGTAGGAGAGGTTGCCAGCCTGGCCAAGCTGCTCGAGCACGGAGTCGACAAGGGTGACGATCTCCTCGACGCCGCGCTTGTAGGCGACAAGAACGCGCGAAAGAGGCGTGGCCTCATAGGTCAGGCCGTCGTAGCGCGGGGCCTTGCACCAAGAGTACTTGTTGTCACGGCTGTAGCCCTCGGTGGGATACCAAGGGTCGGTGATGCCGTCGAGCGGGTTGACGGGCTCGCTGGGCTTGTAGTAGGCGTGAGCGATGTCCTCGGTGATGAGGTTCGTGTTCACGTCCTCCAGGTTGCCGTCCTTCAGCACGCCAGCCGGCAGATAGCGGTTGTAAATGTCGAAGGACGAGTCGTTGAAAACGCCCCAAGCGATGTAGTTGCCCGGACCCTTGCCGTAGGTGAACTCGTTGGTGTACACCTTGGACAAAGCGATGGCATCGGGCAGCAGCACGTTGTTGACCCAGGTCTTGAGGTCCTTGATGCGGTACAGGATGTCGTCGAGCTTCTCGGAAGTCGGGACGAACATGGTGCCGCCGGGAAGGGCCGTCATGATGTGGGGCATCTTGCCGCCGATGATGCCGTTGATCTCGGAAGCCTTGGCCTGCATCTCGAGGGCCTCGATATAGTGGGCGGTCGCGATGAGGTTGAGCTCGGGGGTCAGCTTGAAGGCGGAAGTACCGTCGGCTTCCTCGGTGTCAAACCAATTGCCCGAGAAAATGGAGAGCTGACCGTTGTCGGCGAAGGCCTGCAGGCGCTTCTGGATGTTGGCGAAGTCCGCGGCCGCCATGCCGTTCTCCTGGCAAACATCGAACGTGTCGGCGATGTCGGCGTTGATGGAGTCGAGCGGATTCACGTAATCCAGGCCGTTCAGGTTGTAGAACCACAGGATGTGGCTGTGCATGAACTGCGCCATCTCCGAGAGGTTGCGGACCATACGGCCGCCCTCAGGGGGATTGATGCCAAACGCAGCCTCGCAGGCCATGCTTGCGGCATGGGAGTGCGAGACGGGGCAAACTCCGCAGATGCGCTGGGCAATGATGGAGGCATCCTGGCTGGAGCGGTTCTCAAGGATAAGCTCCATGCCGCGGAAAAGACCAGCAGAGACCCACGCGTCCTTTACCTGGCCATCCTCAACTTCCATGTCGATGCGAAGGTGGCCTTCGATTCGGGTTACGGGGTCAATGGTAGACTGAGCCATGTGTGTTTGCCTCCCTTCTATTTCTTATGGTTCGCGTGGCGCTCGACGACGCCGTCACGATCGAGCTGCTCATAGAGCTGGTCGGCGACCTCGGCAGCCTCAGCGGCACCAGGGGTCTTGTGCTTGATGTCGTACTCGCGCTCAACCTCGAAGTCGGCGCCGCCATCGGTGCGCTTCGTGACCTTCATGCCGATGGCATGAACCACGATGATACCGACGACAAGGCCAAGAACCGCGCCGCAGGCGACAGCCGGCGAGAACTTCCAATCGAGAATCTGGAAGTAGCGATGGCGAGCCAAGAAGGGCGTGTTCTCGTCAACCCAGTTGCCGTTGGCGTTCATGGGGCTGATGACGCCGCAGCCGACGCAAGGAGCGCCGGCCTCGACACACCAAGAGACATGACGGTTCGACTTCACGACGGGGCAGTTGGTGAAGGTCTGCGGACCCTTGCAACCAAGGGCGTACAGGCAATACCCCTTCTCCTCCTCGACGGAGCCGAAGTTATAGACGAACTCGCCGTTCTCAAAATGGCCACGACGCGGGCAATTGTCGTGGATGGTCTCAGAGAACATGAGCTTGGGCTCGTTGTTGTTGTTCAGCTCAGGAACACGGCCCATGAGCAGGTACTCGACAAGCACGGCTACAATCCACTCCGGGTTGCCCGGGCAGCACGGAATGTTGATGACGGGCTTGTCAATGCCGTTCTTCTTGAGGAACTTCTGGACACCCAGAGCATTGGAGGGGTTGGGACGTGCAGCCTGCCAGCCACCGTCGCATGCGCAAGAACCGTAGGCGATGATGGCCTCTGCAGAATAGGCAGTCTCAAGAAGGATGTCAGTACCCTTCTCATCGGCAATGCGCAGCGCGTTGCCATCCCAGCCCTCAACGACAGCACCCTCGTAAACCACGAGGTAGCCACCGGCTGCAATCGTCTGCTTACGTGCCTCCTCCATAGAATGGCCAGCCGCTGCAGAAAGCGTCTCGCTGTAGTTCAGCGAAAGAAGCTCCAGCACAACGGAAGGCACATCAGGAGTGTCGACCTGAGCAAAAGCCTCGGTGCAACCCGTGCACGAAGCGCCCTCAAGCCAGATGACGGGCTTCAAGCCACCCTCGGACTCACCGATGACGCTCTCGAGAGCATCGGCAATCTGGGGAGCGGCAGTCTGAGAAAGACCGATCATCGTAGCGATGCCAGCGCAATAGCCGAGGAACTTACGACGGCTGATGCCACGGGACTCAAGAACCTGAGCGCCCTTGCTGGTCTCAATCACCTGCTGTGTTGCCATTCTTACACCTCCCTCTCAAACTAGGCTAAGCCTACTTGTGGCCAAACCGATTTCAGCCACCCTACCAAGGTGAATCGTAGACCAATAATGGGAGGTAAAAGCCCAAAATGTTGCCAAAAGACAAATATGCACGGGAATAGTAAACGCTTAGATTTAACAAACTAGTTTCACACGAATTAGATAAAAGTAGCATGACTCTGAGCATGCCCTGAAAGCGAAACATGTATAGGAAGATAGAGAGTAGCCCCAACGGAGCTTATGGAAGAATTGGCGGTACTCCAGTCCCCAACAGTGCAAAGCACCTTTAAATCAAAACCACCCCTCAAAGGGGTGGTTTGCTCTTAGGGTGTAACCCTAGGGATGCCGGCCGGCGCCTCAAGAC
>CAKUKJ010000013.1 GCA_934662525.1 uncultured Coriobacteriales bacterium
GCGGGATGGAGCAGTCTGGTAGCTCGCCGGGCTCATAACCCGGAGGTCGTCGGTTCAAATCCGGCTCCCGCGACCAAGAAACTCAAGCCCCTAGCTGCAGAAACGGCTAGGGGCTTTTTCGTTTAACTGGCAAGATTCTTGCTCGATACAAAAGAAGGCCGCGCGTCCCATTTGGTTTGAAGGGGACGCGCGGCCTTCTGCATAGCCAATGGAGATGCCGAAAGAGAGGTCGCTACAGCACCTTGCTCAGGAAGTCCTGCGTGCGCTTTTCCTTGGGATTGGAGAAGAGCTCCTGCGGGGTGCCTTGCTCAACTATGTTGCCGCCGTCCATGAAGAGCACGCGGCTGGCGACCTCGCGTGCAAAGCCCATCTCGTGCGTCACGACGATCATTGTCATGTTGTCCTCGGCAAGCTCGCGCATGATTTCGAGCACCTCGCCCACCATCTCGGGGTCGAGCGCGCTTGTGGGTTCGTCAAAGAGCATGACCTTCGGTTTCATCATGAGCGCGCGGGCGATGGCGATGCGCTGCTTCTGGCCGCCGGAGAGCTGCCCGGGGTAGGCGTCGGCCTTGTCGGGCAGGCCCACGCGCTCCAACAGGCGTTTGGCCTCTTCCCGTGCCTCCTCCTTGCCCATCAGCTTGAGCTTCGTGGGCGCCAGCGTCAGGTTGCCCTCCACCGACAGGTTGTTGAAGAGGTTGAAGTGCTGGAACACCATGCCCATGTGGCGGCGCACCTCGTCGATGTTGGTGTGGGGCGCCGTGATTTCCTTGCCTTGGAAGATGATCTGCCCGGAGGTGGGAACCTCAAGCAGGTTGAGGCAGCGCAAGAACGTGGACTTGCCCGAACCCGACGGGCCGATGACCACGACTTTTTCGCCGGGGGCGACATGCTCGTTCACGTCGTTGAGGACAACGTGGTCTCCAAACGCCTTGACCAGGTGGTTAACGGTGATCACTTTCGCGCAGCCTCCTTTCGATCCTGCCGAAGACGAAGGACAGGATCATGACCAGGGCCAGGTAGATGAGGGCGATGGCGACGAAGGGGATGAGGGCCTGGAACGTGTTGCCCTGGATGATCATGGCGCCCTTCGTGAGGTCCTTGAGGCCGATGACCGTGACGATCGAGGTCTCCTTGAGCAGCGTGATCGTCTCGTTGCCCAGCGCCGGAAGAATGTTCTTGAAGGCCTGGGGGATGATGACCGAGCGCATCGTGGAGCCATACGACAGGCCCAGCGAACGCCCCGCCTCCATCTGGCTCGGTTCGATGGACATGATGCCGGAGCGCACGATTTCGGCTATGTAGGCGCCGGAGTTCATGCCGAACGTGATGACGGCGCAGGTGACGAGGTTCGTCTCGGTCGAGCGGGCTGACGCCCACACTACGAACCACATGATAAGCAGCTGCACCATGGTCGGTGTGCCGCGGATGACGGTGATGTAGACCTTGGCGACGGCGTTGAAGAAGCCCAGGACCGGGTTCTTCCTCCGGCCGGACTGCTGCTGGTCGTGCGCCGAGCGAATAATGGCGCATACGACGCCGAGCACGAGGCCCAGCACCAGGGCAAGCGCCCACACCATCAGCGTGATGCGCAAGCCGCTCACGAAGAAGGTGTAGTTGTCCTGATAGATGAACGTCTGATAAAAGCCCAGCTGGAGGGTTTCGATGAACTCGTCCACGGGCGAACCTCCTCAAAAAGCCAAAGGGGCGGGCGGCCTGTCGCCAAGCCGCCCGCCCCACGTCAAGCGGGTTGGATGTCGGGGCCTACTTCGCCTGCTCGAGCGCGGCGTCCACGGCCGTGAAGATTGCCTTGGAGGTCACGGTCGCGCCGGAGACGGCGTCGACGCCCTCGGTGCCGCCGGCGGCCACGATCTCGTCGGGGAGCTGCTCGATGGCCTTGGAGCCGATGCCCTGGGTCTCGGAGTTGTCGCCGACGGTGACGGAGGCGACCTTTCCGTCCTTGACCTCGACGGTCACGGGCACCTTGCCGCCGATGCCCTTGCCCTCGCCCTCGTAGGTGCCGTCCGTGTAGGAGCCGGCGGAGTCGGAGCCCTCGGCGGCATCGCCGTCGGACTCGGTGCCGTCGTTGATGTACTTGTCGAGGACCTTCTTCACAGAGCCGTCGTCAATGAGCTCCTTGAGGGCGTTGTTGATGGCGTCGCGCAGGTCGGGGTTGTCCTTGGACACGGCGATGGCATAGTCCTCGCTGACATACTCGGTGTCGAGCACCGTGAGACCCTCGTTGGCCGCGACGTAATTCTTGGCAGGCTCCTTGTCGATGACCACGCAGTCCACCTTGCCTGCGACGAGGGCCTGGACGGCCGTGGCGCCGGAGTTGTAGGCCATGACGCGGTCCTCGCCGAAGTCGTCGGAGCAGTAGATGTGGCCCGTGGTGTTCTCCTGCACGCCGATGAGCAGGTTGGTGTCCTCGGCCAGCGAGTCGGGGCCGGTGATGGAAGAGCCCTCGGGCACGATGATGGCCTGAACGCCCGTGGCGTAGGAGTCGGTGAAGTCGACGTTCTTCTTGCGCTCGTCGTTGACGGTGATGCCGGCCATGCCCATGTCGATCTTGCCGGTCTGCACGCCCGTGATGATGGCGCCGAAGTCCATGTCCTGGATGTCGAGCTCAAGGCCGAGCTTGTCGGCGATCAGGCCGGCGATCTCCGGGTCGATGCCGATGATCTTGTCGCCCTCGTAGTACTCATAGGGAGGGAAGGTGGCGTTCGTGCCCATGATGAGCTTGCCCGCCTCAACGGTCTTGAGGTCGGCTGCGCCCTCGTCTGCGAAGGCCGCGCCGGTGCCGGCGAGCATACCCATAGCCAGACCGGCCGCCATGGTGGTGCAGAAGCTACGACGAGAAACGTTCATAAGACATCTCCTTTGGATAGGTGAGCTCATACATGGGCACACTATATCCCCTATCCCCTCACTTATGTTTGAAAAGTGGTCAAACTGCGGTTCATGGGGGTCAAATACGACAATTTTTCACTCCAGCATGGTAAAGCATCTCGGTTTGCGCTATGGTGCACTCCACCAAACTAAAGTGCTTGGGGGACGCGAGTCTCTCGAGACCGTCGAAAGGGTGAAAAACATGCTTAAGTCCGGTATGAGTCGCCGCACGTTCATTGTCTCCGCCGCTGCCTTCGCGGCTGTTGGCGCCCTTGGCGCGAACCTCGCGCTTGCAGATGAGAAGAAGGAGGAGGCCGCCGACGCCGCTTCCGGCGACGTTGAGTTCGACGGCCCCTTCATTGTCGGTTTCGACCAAGATTTCCCGCCCTATGGCTATGTCGGCGACGACGGCGAGTACACCGGCTTCGACCTCGACCTGGCCGCTGCCGTGTGCGATAAGGAGGGCTGGGAGATCCAGCTCGAGCCCATCGCCTGGGATGCCAAGGACGCCCTGCTCAACTCCGGCCAGATCACCTGCATCTGGAACGGCTTCACCATCGAGGGCCGCGAGGACGACTACGCCTTCACCGACCCGTACATGGAGAACCGCCAGGTCGTCGTCGTGAAGGCAGACTCGGGCATCGAGAAGCTTGCCGACCTTGCCGGCAAGAACGTTGTGACCCAGGCCGACTCGGCTGCCCTCGGCCTGCTCTCCGAGGGTGGCGACCAGGCCGAGCTCGGTGCCTCCTTCGCGAAGCTTGAGACGCTGCCCGACTACAACACCGCGTTCATGAGCCTGCAGATGGGCGAGTACGACGCCGTCGCGCTTGACTATCCCGTCGCTGTGTTCCAGATTGGCGACAAGGCCGACGAGTTCACCATCCTCGACGAGGCGCTGAACTCCGAGCACTACGCCGTGGGCTTTGCAAAGGGTAACGAGGCGCTCGCCGCCAAGGTCGAGGAAGACCTCAAGGCCCTTGCCGACGACGGCACCGTCGAGGAGCTCTGCGAGAAGTACGCCGACCAGGGCGTCGACTTCGCGGCCTGGTGCCTGGGCAAGGAGGACGCTGCTGGCGCGGACTCCGACAAGGCCGAGGGCTCCGACGCCGCCGGCTCCTACAAGGACGGCACCTACGAGGGCGAGGGCAAGGGCATCGGCGGCAAGGTGCCCGTGACCGTCACCGTCGAGGGCGGCAAGGTCGCCAAGGTCGAGGTCGGCGACAACTCCGAGACCCAGGGCATCGGAAGCAAGGCCATCGAGCAGCTCCCCGACGAGATCGTGGCCGCCAACGGCACCGAGGGCGTCGACGCCGTCTCCGGCGCATCCGTCACCTCCAAGGCCATCTTCACGGCCGTGGACGCCGCGCTCGAGCAGGCGAAGTAGGCCCCGGCCCCTTTCCAGCATTTCCCGCGCCACTGCCCACCGAGGCGCGGTATCATCCCTTTGCTTATACAAGCGTCCCCGGTTCATGAACACGGCCGGGGGCGCCCTTTTGTGTCAGGAGCGCGCCTGATGCGCGCACGACAGCGAGGTGCTGCCCCGTGGAAATCTCAACGATGTTCAACCTGCTTGTCGAGGGTCTCGGCACGAGCATGGCAATCTTCGGCCTCACGATCGTGGGCGCCATCCCGCTGGGCATCCCGGTGGCCCTTGCGCGTCTGAGCAAGTTCAAACCGCTCGCGCTTCTGGCGCAGTTCTACATCTCCATCATGCGCGGAACCCCGCTCATGCTGCAGATGTTCGCCGTCTATTTCATGCCGTACTACGTCTTCAACATTCAGACGGGTTCCGGCTTCAAGTTCACGGCGTGCGTCATCGCCTTCATCCTCAACTATGCGGCCTACTTCGCCGAAATCTACCGCAGCGGCATCCAGTCCATCCCGCAGGGCCAGTACGAGGCGGCCGAGGTGCTCGGCTACTCCAAGACCCAGGCGTTCTTTCATATCATCCTGCCGCAGGTGGTGAAGCGCATCGTGCCCGCCATGGGCAACGAGATCATCACGCTCGTGAAAGACACCTCGCTTGCCTTCTCCATCGGCGTCGCCGAGATGTTCACTGAAGCCAAGGCGCTTGTGGCAAGTCAGCGCAACATGATCCCCTTCGCCATCTCAGCGGCGCTCTATTGGGTTATCTGCCTGGTCATCACTGCCATCCTCAACCGTGTCGAGAAGAAGCTGGCCTACTACCATGACTAATCCCGCCGTCTATGCCAACCATGTGCGCAAGTCGTTCAACGGCCGCGAGGTCTTGCACGATGTCGACTTTCACATCGAGCCGGGCGAAGTCGTGACGCTCATCGGCCCTTCGGGCGCAGGCAAGTCGACGCTCCTGCGGTGCCTCACGCTGCTCGACACGTTCGACGAGGGCTCGTTCGGCTATGGCGACCTGGAGGTATGTGCTCCCTCGGCGTCCGACGGCGCAGGCAAGGCCGTCTACACGAAGGCGGCTATGGCTCAGGCGCGCATGCGTTTTGGTTTGGTGTTTCAGAACTACAACCTCTTTCCGCACATGACGGTGTTGCAAAACGTCATCGATGCCCCTGTGCGCGTCCAAAAACGCGCTAGAGCTGAGGTCGAGGCTGAGGCTCGCGACCTGTTGAAGCAGCTCGGTCTGGCAGAGCATGCCGAAAAAGTTCCCTGCCAGCTTTCGGGCGGCCAGCAGCAGCGCGTGGCGATTGCACGCGCCCTGTGCATGCGCCCCGATGTCATCTACTTCGACGAGGCGACTTCGGCCCTCGACCCCAAGCTGACGGCCGATATGCGCGACCTCATCCGCCGTCTGTCGGGGCAGGGCATGGCTGTGGGCATCGTCACGCACGAGATGGGCTTTGCCCGCGACGTGTCCGACCGCGTGGCGTTTTTGTTCGACGGCCGCATCGCCGAGCAGGGCACGCCTGTCGAGGTGCTTGAACATCCGGCAAGCGAGGTGGTCCGCGAGTTCTTGAGCCGCGCGGAGGACTGACGAACCTTGGTTTGCCCCGCATACGCTCGATTGACGTGCGGTATAGTGAACCGAGACTTTGCAAGGACGGATGGAGTCAACGGAGAAGGGAATCATCCATGCGCATCGCCATCGCTTCTGACCATGCCGGCTACGAGCAGAAGGCCGCTCTCGTGCCGTTCCTGGAGTCGTTGGGGCATGAGGTCACCGACCTGGGTCCCGAAAACGCCGATCGCGTCGATTACCCCGATTACGCGGTTCTCGTAGGCAAGGCCGTGGCCTCCGGGCAGGCCGACCGCGGGGTGCTCGTCTGCGGAACCGGCATCGGCATGGCCCTGGCCGCCGATAAGATCGCCGGAATCCGCGCTGCAAACATCATCAACCCCGAGTTTGCCGAGCTGTGCCGCCGCCACAACGACTGCAACGTCATCACGCTGTCGGGGCGCTTTGTGTCGCTTGAGGAGAATGAGCGCATCCTCAAGGTCTTCTTCGTTGCCGAGTTCGAGGGTGGCAGGCATGCAGGGCGCGTTGCCAAGATTATGGAGCTTGACTTGGCAGGCAAGGCCCAAGAGAAGCCTCGCCCTCATGTGACGCCCCTGCGTTCCACCCTCGCTGAGAACCTCGACAAGGCGGTCGAGGCCAAGCTTGGCCCGGTCAACAAGGCATAGCGGGCTATGGCTGCCGACGAGCGCCCCAGTTGGGACGAGTACTTCATGAAGATCGCCGATGTGGCTGCGACGCGCTCAACCTGCCTCCGCCGCCATGTCGGCGCGGTTCTTGTGAGCGACGACCACCGCATCTTGGCTACGGGCTACAACGGCGTGCCGCGCGGAATAGAGCACTGCCTCACGCGCGGCTGCCTTCGCACCCAGCTCAACATCCCGAGCGGCACGAAGCACGAGCTGTGCCGAGGTCTGCATGGCGAGCAGAACGCCATAATCCAGGCGGCGCGCCACGGCGGCGTGGCTCAGGACGGCTCGACGCTCTACTGCACCACATACCCGTGCGTGCAATGCGCCAAGATGCTCATCAACGCAGGCGTCAAGCGCATCGTGTTCCGCGAGTCCTATCCCGACGACCTCTCAAGCTCTCTTTTGCATGAAGCCGGTGTCGTCGTGCAGAAATACGAGGAAAAAGGCCTATAGACTCGAAACGGGTCAAGGCGCGTTTTGTGTTGAATTCGGGCAAACTGCCTCAAAGGCGCATGAATCAACCGATTTTTTGATTGATTGCAGGCGGTAGAGAGGCTAGCATTCTACCTTGCATTTTGACACGGCAGGAAGGCTTGGTAGTAAGGTGGAGCATACACTGGTCGTCGTCGCCTGCGCTCTGTTGGCTGGCGTGGCAAGCGGGGCTCCCTATGCAGTCGGGCTGGCCGTATCAAAGAAGAAGCGCGACGCCTCCATTCTTCCCCTTCTTGGTGCCGCTTGCGTTTCGGTGGTTGTCATTGCCCTCGCGGTACTGGTAGCCTATGTGCTCGTGCGCGATGACCTCATCGTCTTCGCGTGTGCGTTGCTCGTGGCGTTTTTCGTCACGGTTGTTCTGAGTGTCGTTATGTACGGTCGCAAACCTCGTCCCTAGACGTGTGAGGAGTTATTGATGGAAGCGTTGCTCGCGAACTTTGGTGAGGAAATCAACGAGGTCGTTCATGACTTCCTCCCGCGTTTCATCGTCGGTGGCGGCCAGGCAGGCCTGACCCAGTACATCTTCTGGATGTGCGTCGCCATCATTGTCATGCTCGCCGTGCTGTTCGTGGTACGTGGGCGCCTTTCCCTCGTCCCTCGCGGTCGTTTCGTCAACGGCGTCGAGTTTGTCGTTGAGTACGTGCGCAACGACATCCTCAAGGGCAACCTCGGCAAGACGGCCGACAAACACGGCCCCTTCCTCCTGACGCTGTTCTTCTTCATCCTGTTCAACGACCTTATCGGCGTTATCCCCGGTTGCAAGCCCGGCACGGGCACCATCGGCGTCACCTTCGCCCTCGCTCTCATTTCCTTCATCTACTTCATCGTTGTGGCCGTCAAGCACATGGGCGCCCTGGGCTACATCAAGTCCTTTGCCCCGGCCGGCGTTTCTTTCCCGCTCAACATCCTGGTCGGCATCATCGAGGCTTTCTCCACCTTCCTGCGCCTCATCACTCTCGCCGTCCGACTCTTCGCCAACATGTTCGCTGGCCACATCTGCCTGGCTGCCTTCGCTCTTCTCACGAGCAGCTTCTTCGGCCTGCTTCTCTCTGCCGGTGACTTCGTCGGCGTCGCAAGCGTCGCTTGGCTTGCAATCCTCGTCGTCATCTACACCATCGAGCTTGTTGTCGCTGTCATCCAGGCCTACGTCTTCACGGTTCTTTCTGCCGTGTACGTGCAGCTTGCCGAGTCTGAGCACTAAGGCTTGGCTTGAGGTTCTAAGTTCTACCCGGCTTTGCCGGTTGAAGTTCGGTCACTTCGGCTGCCCCACGCGGCCGATGACATAGGATCGTTTTCTGTAGGTATTCGCCCGGCAAAGGGCTGGGCGGCCGTCCTTTAGGAGGAATCGTGGGCGTTATCGGTTATGGTCTTGGTGTTATTGGTGCCGGCATCGGCATTGGTCTGGCTGCTTACGGCGCCGCTACCGGTATGGCTCGTCAGCCCGAGATGCAGGGCCGCCTGTTCACCGTCTTCATCCTGGGTGCCGCCTTCGTCGAGGCTCTGGCACTCATCGGCTTCGTTGTCTCCCTCATCGTTAAGTAGTTTCGGCTACTCAACGAAATGTCGGAAACAACGAAACACGATGGAGGTGAGTCAATGAGCAATCGCAAAAACGGTGCAGCTGCCATCGCGGCTGGAGCCGTTGCCCTGGCTGCCCCCTCGCTCGCTCTTGCAGAGGAGAACTCTGATTTGGGTATCGGCATTCTGATTCCCAACATGTCCGAGTTCATTCCCGCCCTCATCGCCTTCTTGATTATCTGGGCTGTCCTTGCCAAGGTCGCCTGGCCCATGATTGTCGGCATGCTCGACAAGCGCCAGGAGACTATCAAGAACAACCTTGATGAGGCTGAGGCTGCCAAGATCGAGGCCCAGCGCTCCCTTGAGGAGTACAAGAAGCAGCTCGCCGACGCACGTCGCGAGGCTGCCGGTATTGTCGACGAGGCTCGTCGCGCTGGTGAGCAGGTCAAGGCCGACATCACGGCCCAGGCACAGGCTCAGGCTGACGAGATGATCGCAAAGGCAAAGAAGTCCATCGAGAAGGAGAAGCAGGCTGCCATCGCCGACCTGCAGTCTTCCGTCGCCGATCTCTCCGTTGCCGTTGCCGGTCGTTTCATTGGCGAGGGTCTGTCCGATACGGACCAGCGCAAGTTGATCGAGAAGTACGTCGCGGAAGCGGGGACCCTCGATGCCAACTAAACGCATTCTGGTCAAGCAAGAGGTAGCAACCTACGCCAAGTGCCTCCTTGAGGCCGCGCAGGATGCGGACCGTGTCTTCGAGGACATCGAAGGCATCAAGAATGTCCGCACCGCTCTCGTCAAGTCTTCCCAGGTGCGTGAGTTCCTGCAGAATCCCAATATCGCTGCAGCGAACAAGTCGGCATTCGTCAAGGATGCATTCGCGGGCGTTGCGCCCGAGGTCGTCAACACGGTGGCCGTCATGGCCGAGCGCGGCGACACGAAGCTCCTTGGTCGAGTTGCTGCCGCCTATGAGGCGGCTGCGGAGAAGGCCCTCGACATGGTGGTCGTGGATGTGACCACGGCCGTGCCGCTCGACGACCATCTGCGTGACGTTATTAGCAAGAAGCTTTCGGCCGACCTTGGTCACAGCGTTCGCCTCAATGAGAGCGTGGACGCCTCGATTCTCGGCGGCATCA
The DNA here is from genome assembly GCA_934662525.1 of uncultured Coriobacteriales bacterium. Classification (GTDB taxonomy): domain Bacteria; phylum Actinomycetota; class Coriobacteriia; order Coriobacteriales; family UMGS124; genus UMGS124. Next base: position 9,666 of record CAKUKJ010000013.1, read on the forward strand.
TCATCAGCACCCACGGCAAGCGCATGGATGCGAGCGTCAAAGCTCAGCTCAACCATGCCCGCCAGGTGCTCAAGACCGCATCCACCGGAGGTGAAGAGTAATGGCGGAGATTACCGCTGCGAACATCGAGGCTGCCCTTAAGAAGCAGCTCGACTCGCTGAACACCACGGTTGACACGCGTGAGGTTGGTACGGTTATCCAGGTCGGCGACGGCATCGCCCGTATCGAGGGCCTGCAGGGTGCCATGGCCGGCGAGCTCCTCGAGTTCGTGAGCGCCAGCACTGGCAAGAAGGTCTACGGCCTTTCCCAGAACCTGGAAGAGGAAGAGGTCGGCGCCGTTCTTCTGGGCGACGTCGCTCTCATCAAGGAAGGCGACGAGGTTCATACGACCGGTCGCATTCTCGAGATTCCTGTGTCCCGTGCCATGCTTGGCCGCGTCGTCAACCCCCTCGGCGAGCCTATCGACGGCATGGGCCCCATTGAGCCCGAGGGCTATCGCCCCATCGAGTTCAAGGCTCCCGGCGTCATGGCCCGTAAGGGCGTTTGCGAGCCCGTCCAGACCGGCCTTCTCGCTATCGACGCGATGATTCCGATTGGTCGTGGCCAGCGCGAGCTTATCATCGGCGACCGCAAGACGGGCAAGACCGCTGTCGGCATCGACACGATCATCAACCAGAAGAACGAGAACATGATTTGCGTCTACGTAGCCGTCGGCCAGAAGGCCTCCACGGTTGCTGCTATTCGCGAGTCGCTCGAGAAGCATGGTGCTCTGGATTACTCCATCATCGTCTCTGCTTCCGCTTCTGATGCCGCCCCCCTGCAGTTCATCGCCCCTATGGCAGGCGCTGCAATCGGCGAGTTCTTCATGTACAACGGCAAGGACGGCAAGCCCGCCTCCAAGGACAACCCCGGCGGCCACGTTCTGTGCGTGTACGACGACCTGTCCAAGCAGGCCGTCGCCTACCGTCAGATGTCGCTGACGCTCGATCGTCCCCCGGGACGCGAGGCTTACCCCGGCGACGTTTTCTACCTGCACTCGCGCCTGCTCGAGCGTGCCGTTAAGCTGAACGAGGAGAACGGCTCCGGTTCGCTCACGGCTCTGCCCGTCATCGAGACTCAGGCCGGCGACGTCTCTGCTTACATTCCGACCAACGTGATTTCCATCACCGACGGTCAGATTTACCTGCAGACCGACCTGTTCTTCCAGGGCCAGCGCCCCGCCGTCGACGTGGGTATTTCCGTGTCGCGCGTCGGTGGTTCGGCTCAGATCAAGTCGATGAAGCAGTTTGCCGGCAACCTGCGTCTCGACCTTGCCGCTTACGACGAGCTCAAGGCCTTCACGCAGTTTGGCTCCGACCTCGACAAGGCCACGCAGGATCAGCTGACCCGCGGCTCGCGCATGTACGAGATGCTCAAGCAGCCTCGTTACAACCCCATGGACGTTGCCGACCAGGTCATCTCGATTTTCGCCGGCGTCAAGGGCTTTACCGACGACCTCAAGGTCGAGCAGGTTGTTTCGTTCCGTGACGGTTTGCTTCAGAACATCCATGCCACCCATCCTGAGTTCAATGCTCAGATCAAGGCCGGCAAGGTTTCTGACGAGCTCCAGGGCAAGCTGGCTGAGGCCATCAAGGCTTACCACGAGCAGTTCGTCGCTGAAAGCCAGGTGTAACCATGGCCAACCTCCGCGACATGAAGAAGCGCATCACTTCGGTTAAGTCTACCAAGCAGATCACCCGCACCATGGAAATGGTTGCTACGGCAAAGATCCGCAAGGCGACTGAGCGTGTCGTGGCGGCGACCCCGTACTCCGAGGCAATGTTGGAGATGCTTGGAAACCTCGCCGGCAAGTCCGGCGAGGGTTCGCATCCTCTTCTTGAGGCTCATCCTGAGAAGAAGCACGCCCTGTTCGTCGTGGTCGCGTCTGACCGTGGCCTCGCGGGCGCCTTCAACACTCAGGTTCTCCGTGCCGCTGAGAAGCAGGCTCAGGCCTATGCCAATCAGGGCATTGAGACGAGCTACATCCTCTGTGGCAAGAAGGCCATCGGTTACTTCGGGTACCGTGGCGTCACCGCCGAGATGAAGTTTGCGGGCCTGTCCGCAGACCCCACCTTCGACGAGGCCAGCCGCATCGCTTCCTATGTGCGCGACAAGTACGCCACTGGCCAGGTCGACGAGGTGCTGGTGTACTACAACCACGCGCGCAACGCCGCCGATCAGGATATGCGCTGCGAGCAGCTCCTGCCTGTCGACGTGAGCAACGTCTCCAAGGCCGACGAGGCCACGGAGTCTACCTTCGATTTTGAGCCGGATGAGGCCACGGTCCTGGGTAAGCTCCTTCCCGCCTATGTGGAGACGATGGTCTACCATGCCCTGATCGACTCGGCCGCCGGCGAGCAGGGTGCCCGCCGCAAGGCAATGAAGTCGGCCACGGATAACGCGACCGAGATCATCAACACCCTGCAGCGTCAGTACAACCGTGCTCGCCAGGGCGCCATCACCACCGAGATCACCGAGATCGTCGCTGGCGCCGCGGCTCAGAAGAAGGAAGATTAGACGATGAGCGATACCAAGAACATCGGGCGCATCGTCCGCATCATCGGCCCTGTCGTCGACGTCGAGTTCGACGAAGCCAGCATGCCGGCGATTTACAACGCCCTCACGGTTGACGCGGACACCCCCGTCGGCCATATCCACACTGTCCTCGAGGTCGAGGCTCACCGCCCGGGCGGCATCGTCCGTACCGTTGCCATGTCGTCCACCGACGGCCTGCAGCGTGGCGTTGAGGCTGTCGACACCGGCGCTCCCATGAAGATGCCCGTTGGTCCTCAGACCCTCGGTCGCGTCTGGAATGTCATGGGCGAGCCTGTCGACAACAAGCCTATGCCTGAGGTCGAGGCGTATTACCCCATCCACCATCCGGCCCCTGCTTTCGAGGACCTCTCCACTTCTACGGAGATCTTTGAGACGGGCATCAAGGCCATCGACCTGCTCGAGCCTTATGTCCGCGGTGGCAAGACCGGTCTGTTCGGTGGCGCTGGCGTTGGCAAGACCGTTCTGATTCAGGAGCTCATCTCCAACCTGGCACTTGGTCATGGCGGCACTTCGGTCTTCACGGGCGTCGGCGAGCGTACCCGTGAGGGCACGGACCTCTACAACGAGATGAGCGAGTCTGGCGTTATCGCCAAGACCTGCATGATTTACGGCCAGATGAACGAGCCCCCCGGAGCCCGTCTGCGCGTCGGCCTTGCCGGTCTGACCACGGCTGAGTACTTCCGCGATCAGGGCCAGGACGTGCTTCTGTTCATCGACAACATCTTCCGCTTCTCTCAGGCTGGTTCTGAGGTCTCCGCACTTCTGGGCCGCATGCCTTCGGCAGTCGGTTACCAGCCCACGCTGGCCACCGAGATGGGCGACCTTCAGGAGCGCATTACCTCCACGAAGACCGGTTCCATCACCTCGGTTCAGGCCGTCTATGTTCCTGCTGACGACCTTACCGACCCCGCGCCTGCCACGACGTTCATCCACCTGGACGCCACGACCACGCTGTCTCGTTCCATCGCGTCGCTGGGCCTTTACCCGGCCATCGACCCGCTGGCTTCCTCTTCCTCCGCTCTCGATCCGCTGATTGTTGGCGAGGAGCACTATCGCGTGGCCACCGCCGTCCAGGAGCTCCTGCAGGCCTACTCTGACCTGAAGGACATCATTGCCATTCTGGGTATGGACGAGCTGTCCGAGGATCAGAAGCTCACGGTCAACCGTGCCCGTAAGCTCCAGCAGTTCCTCTCTCAGAACTTCCATGTGGCCGAGCAGTTCACCGGCAACCCGGGTGTCTACATGAAGCTCGAGGACACCGTGCGTTCGTTTGCCGAGATTGTTGACGGCAAGTGCGACGACCTGCCCGAGCAGTGCTTCCGTTACGCCAGCGATATCGACGACGTGCGCGAGCGCGCCGCTAAGCTGGCCGAGTAGGCTTCGGCCCACTCGTAAAGAGAGGTCAGGCTTATGGCGGACAACACACTTACCTGTGAGATCGTCACTCCCGTGAAGACGGTTTTCACCAGTGAGGCCACCTATGTCGGTCTTCCTGGCGAGGCCGGCTCCTTCGGCGTGATGCAGCGTCACGAGCCGCTTGTTTCTGCCCTCAAGGCTGGTTCTGTGCATGTCACCGCTTCCGATGGCAAGCATGACTTCGTTGTGAGCGGTGGCTATGTTCAGGTAAACGAGAACAAGGTCATCGTTCTTGCCAACGACGCTCTTGAGGTTTCCCAGATTAAGGCTGACGAGGTTCAGGCCGCGCTGGCTGGCGTCGAGAAGGAACTTGCAGCCCTTACGGATGGCGACTCTGCAGCCGCCTATCTCAAGGGTCAGAAGGAATGGCTCGAGCTCCAGCTTAAGACCGTTACTGCTTAAGAAGGAGCGCACCTATGGACGTGATTAAAGTAGAAGGCGGCGCAACGCTGCGCGGAAACGTTCACGTTGAGGGTGCAAAGAACTCAGCCTTGAAGCTCATGGCTGCAACTGTCATGGCGCCGGGCGTCTACCATCTTACCAACGTGCCGGACATCTCCGATGTCCGGCTCATGTGCAAGGTGCTGCAGACGCTCGGTGCCTGCGTTGTTCATGGGGAGCATGAGCTCATTGTCGACACAAAGACGGTGAGCAACTGGGTAACTCCCTACGAGTATGTCTCAAAGATGCGTGCAAGCATCTCGATTCTTGGTCCGCTTATCACTCGCTTTGGCAAGGCGATTGTCGCCATGCCCGGTGGATGCAACATCGGGGCCCGTTCAATCGACCAACATCTTTCTGGTCTTGCCGCGCTTGGTGTCAAGATTGACAATGACCACGGCAATATCAGGGCAGATGCAACGGCTGGCCTTCATGGGGCCATCATCACGCTCGACTTCCCAAGCGTGGGCGCAACCGAGAACATCATGATGGGCGCTGTGAAGGCCAAGGGAACGACGATTATCGAGAACGCGGCTCGCGAGCCGGAGATAGTCGACCTGGCAAACATGCTCAATGACATGGGTGCCAAGATTTCCGATGCCGGTTCCCATGTTGTGCGCATCGAGGGTGTGGAAGACCTCCATGCAACCGATCATGTCACCGTCGGTGACCGCATCGAGGCTGGTACTTTTATTGTGGCAGGTGCGCTTTGCTCTGACGAGGGTGTCACGGTGACGGGATTCGACCCGATGCATCTCGACATCCCGCTTGCCAAGATGGAGCTCATGGGCGTCCATATCGAGCGTTTTGGGAACGGCGTCACGGTTCGGCGCGCCGAGGAACTGACGCCTGTGGACATCCAGACGCTGCCATACCCTGGTTTCCCCACCGACATGCAGGCTCAGCTCATGGTGCTTGAATGCATGGCAAACGGCGCAAGCTTCATCACGGAGAACGTGTTTGAGAATCGCTTTATGCTTGCGGCCGAACTTGTGCGCATGGGTGCTTCTATTCGCGTTGAAGAGCGCCATGCGCTTGTGAAGGGCCCTGCATGCCTCAAGGGCACTCAGGTTGCCTCTCCCGACTTGCGCGGCGGCGCGGCACTCGTTTTGGCGGGGCTTGTGGCGGAGGGGACGACCTATGTGTCGGAAACCCGTCACATCAAGCGCGGCTACGAGAACTTTACAGGAAAGCTCTCCTCGCTTGGGGCCGATGTCTGCCACATTGAAGTGGACAACCCTGACGAGTTCTAAACCAAGAGAGCTTTCGCATAATCTTAAGAGCATCCAAACAGCGCCCGCAGTCTCGTATATTGAGGCTGCGGGCGCTCGCATGACGGCGAGAGACCTTTCCAGTGGACGACTCTTGGCCTACTTCGCAAATAGTTTCCCCAGCTCGCAGAGGAAGTCGACCATGCGCTCGACTTGGCTCACGACGGCAAACTCTCGGACGCTGTGATAGTTGTACCCACCCGTCGAGATGTTTGGGCACGGCAGGTTGCGGAATGACAGGGCGGCTCCGTCGGTGCCGCCGCGGATGGGGCGCGTGAACGCCTGGACGCCGATGTTCGCGAAGGCCTGATAGGCGTTGTCAATCAACACGGGGTAGGGGGCAACTGCCTCGGCCATGTTGCGATACTGGTCGCGGATCTCCACGGAAACGCGAGGCTCGCTCCAACGCTTGTTGATGAAGCCGGCCACATCGAGCAAGGCCTGCTTCTTTGCCTCAAAGGCCTGGGCGCTGTGATCGCGTACGATGTAGTGGGCAAAAGCCTCGCTGCATGTGCCCTGGATATCGCAGAGATGAAAGAATCCCTCATAACCGTCGGTAAGTTCGGGTCGGGCTCCTTCGGGCAGGAGGCGGTCGAAGTCCTCAACCACGCGCAAGGCGTTGACCATGACGTTCTTGGCGCTGCCGGGGTGAATCTCGTGGCCGCGAACGCGGACAGTGGCGCTTGCGGCGTTGAAGCACTCGTACTCCACCCCGCCTAGCACGTCTCCGTCGATGGTGTAGCCATACGTCGCGCCGAAGGCATCGACGTCGAGCAGGCTGCAGCCGTGTCCAATCTCTTCGTCGGGCGCGAAGCAGACGGCGATGCGGGGATGGTGCAGCGTGGGGTCGGCGACGGCACGGGCAAGATAGGCCATGATCTCGGCAACGCCGGCCTTGTCGTCGGCACCGAGGAGGGTCGAACCGTCGGTGCAGACGAAGTCCTCGCCGACAAGCTCGGCCAGGCCGGGCGTATTATGCTCTGTCAGGCTCACCGTCTCGCCGTTGTGCTCGCCCAACACCAGCTCGCCGCCGTCATAGTGGAGAATCCGAGGTTCGACTCCCACGGCAGGGGCGTCGGGGCTCGTGTCGATGTGGGCGATGAGGGCCAGGCACGGTGCATCCTCGTAGGAC
>CAKUKJ010000014.1 GCA_934662525.1 uncultured Coriobacteriales bacterium
TGCTGAGATGGTTTGCCGTGGAATCACTCCGAAGTACAGCGCGGATTCCGACGAGTTCGTTCTCGGACAAACGTGCATTTAGCTTATGGCTTGCGCCTTGAAAAGTGGGTTGTTGATACTGGGTGCCCCGTTTTTTTAGTTGTGCGCTTGTCGTGGTTGCGATGCTCCCCCCGTTTCTCATATCTCTTCTTCTCGCAGGTAATCCCTGAGCCTGGGGATGACGAAGCTGAGCTCGCCGCGGCGAGGCGACACTACCACGCCAGCGTCGAGCAACCGTCTGCGGTAAGACTGCACATGTCCCTGAGATACCCCCAAGCGCGTTTGCAGGTCGGCGACGCGGGTGGGGCCGTCGTCGATTGCCATGGCCCGCAAAAACTCAATGTCGCCTCGCGAGAGCGGACGCAGCATTGCGAGAAAAACGTCCGAGTCAAGCTCGTCGAAAGCGGCATGGCATGCTTGGTTCAGGATGTCGTCGGTAATTTCCTGGCCTTCAGACGAGTATTCAACCAGATAGTACCCGATGAGCTGAAGGAGGTAGGGAAAGCCGCTCGTTGCACGGGCTGCTTTGTCCAGAACGACGTCGCTCACAATGCATCCGGCCCGTGAGAATGCCGAAGCATAGTATGCGCGAACTGAGGCGATGGAGACCGGGCCGAGGTCTATCTTGTCGGCTCGGTTGAGGAAGGTCAACGTTTTTTCATTGAGCACTTCGGACAAGGCCGCCGGCAGGCCGGCCATGACAACGGCGATATTCTTTTCTTCGCCCACAAGCTCTTGATATGTTGTCGCCAGTTCTACGAGGGGCGCACACGACGGTTCAACCTCGTCGATGAGGATGAGCACGCCCTTATCGGCTTCGGCCAGGCGGTCGCACAGCATTTCAAGTTTGACGCGAAAGCCATAGGCCTTGGCCACCTCCTCGGTGAACGTCAGCCCGAACGAGAAGCCAAGGGCACCGGCGGTGAAGCCCTGCACCGGAGGTTTTCTTTCTTTGACGTATCGCCCGCCATCGCGTTGCAGTACGTCGAGCAGGGTGTCGAGCATCGTTTCGCCGCAGGTGATACGGGCAACGACATACCCCGCATCACTGGCTCGATCGGCGATTTCTAGCAGGAGCGCGGTTTTGCCCATGCCGCGTTGGCCCATGATGAGAGTCGCCCGCTCCTTGCTGCCTGGATAAGACGCCAGGTTGCTGTCCAGATGTGCAAGCACATCGTCACGACCGACGATGCGGTCTGGGCGATTGCCGAATGCGGGGCGGAAAATTGGACGGGACTTTACCATGAGACGCTCCTCTGGGACGCTTTAAACCTCCGTTATTCTCCGTTAAGTTCCGTTAAGTTCCGTTAAGTTCCGTTAAGTTCCGTTATTCTCCGTTAAAAGGCCATGGCCCCTCATGGGATCAAACTGTAAACGACCGTGAATCTCGTGCGCAATGCCTTGCCGCCGTCTTGCCTTGGTATGCTTCTTGGAAGGCCGCGCTGCTCCCACATCCCTACCTCTCGAACACCTCGGGCAGGCCGAGGAGGTCGCGCATGGAGTTCATGATGGAGTGCACGCCGCCTTTGGGCACTCGCACGGGGCGCATGACATACCGTTCGGGCACGGCATGTACCAGCACGTTTGCAGGCACATCGTCTTCCACGGTGATAGCCTTTGCACGGCAGATGGCTTGGCAGCACAGGCACTTCACACAGTCGGCAGGGTAATGGTCGACGCCGAAGGTGCCGTCTGCCTCGTCGAACTTGACGATGGCACCCGTGGGGCAGAACGTGGCGCACATGCGGCACGAGGTACATTTCTCGGGGTCGATGACGACGTGGCCCCACAGGCGCGTGCGGGCGGGCGTCGTGCTGTCGGCAGGGCCTTCGCCGAGTTCCGCCAGCGCGTCGAGCAGGCGCTCACGCCGGTCGGGCACGAAGTGGGGAAGCGTGCTATCTGCCATGACCTTGAGGCGCCAGGCCGGCCACCCTGCCTGCTCAAGCGGTGCGTCCTGCACTCCGCGGGCATCTGGTGTGGCGGCGCCTTCGGCCTCGTCGCGCCGCTCAAGCGGCGGGTCTTGTGGGGCGAGGTCGCGTGGAGCGGTGACGTCCCCGTTTTCACCAACACGGTCAGTCAGTGAGTCTTGCGGGCCACGGGCACCCGCTTCGCTTGCCGGCTCAATGCTCTCCGTGCTGCGCAGGTTCACATGGGCGTCGCTGCCCCAGAGGCGGAACAGGGTATTTGCCGTGTCGATGACGTCTTCGGCTACCGTCCGGCCTGGTTTGTGCTCGCATGTGTCGCATGTGCCGCAGATAAGTTCGATTTCGCGCGCTCCCCACGCCGCAAGCTGCACGAGGGCGGACTCGTCGATACGGCCCAGGCATGTGAGGCGCATCGACGAGTCCTGTTCTTGCAGGAATACCCGTGCGCGCTCGCAAGCAATCGTGATTGTGCGTTCGCCCTCGCCCGTGGATTCCAAAGTGCCGTGCAGACGTGCGAGCAGCTCGGTGTCGTTGGGCTCGCGCGCCTCGAGGGCGCAGGTGGGGCAGGCGGTGGCGCACGTGCTGCATCCCACGCATTTGGCCTGGTCTATGGTAAGGGCCCTGGTACCCTCGTCATAGGAGATGCAGCCCGACGTGCAGGCCTGCGCACACCGCAGGCATTCGGCGTTGCGGTTGCGCACAAGCAGGCAGCGCTCCTGGCGCACATGGACATGCTCGCTTTGCAGCGTCTGCAACGTCTTTGTCACGCTGGGCGCATCGGCCTGGCGTTCCCGGAGACGTGCGACGGCCCTCACCTGGCGGCTCATGGGCGCACCTCCTCGGTGTCGAGGCCCATAGCGGCGATGAGGTCGCTGGGCGAGATGCGGGCGAGGCGCACCCCGTCGCGCATGAGGATGCGGTCTATCTTGAGGTCGAGACGCTCGGCCGCGAGAGCCTCCGTTTGGGTGAAGGCCGTCACAAGAAGGTTCTCTCGCGCGTGGCCTGCCGCCTCGTACACGCGGCGCAGGTCGGCCGCCCACAGGGCGCCCATGCGGTCGAGCGGCGTCTTTGTGGGGTCAAAATAGGCGTGCTTGGGGATGAACCCGTTGACGAATCCCGTGAGCACGACCGTTGTATACGAGCGGCCATGGGCGTCGGCCAGGCTCCCGATGCGGACGGCCTCGGTGTCGCCCCCGGGGAAGCTGGGTTCGTACAGCGCGCCGAGAAGGTGGCCCACCATGCCTGCGGCGTTTTGGGGGAGGAGGGGTTGGCTCGTATCGAGCAGGCCGAGCAAGTCAAGCATCTCGGAAGGGACGTCCTGCTTGCTTGGGCCGGAGTCAGCCTCTTGCGCCCCGAGCAAGTCCCAGGCTGCATCTACCAGCTCTTTTCCTGCGAGTCCGCTGAGTTTTGCCAAAGCTGCTTGCCCGGTGGCGAATGCCTGGGCGATGCGCGCCAGGCTCGCCTCCTCTGCCGCGTCGAGCTCGCCGGCGCCTGCCTGGGGCAGGTTGCCGGTCTCGAGTGCCTCGAGCGCCTCGTAGAGCCCGAGGCCCTGCCGGGCGGCATATCGGCGCAGTGCGGCGAACCCAGGGTTCTCTGCCAGCCAATCGCCAAAACCGCACCAGCTGCGCCAAGCGAGCGCGTCCTGCGAATCGGCGGCCAGGGCGAGCAGGGTGAACAGGCGTGCCGTTTTACAGCGGCTCAAATCACGCGTGTCCCCGTTGAGGACGTGCGCGTTCGGCTTGCGAACGGAGCGGACGCCGCGCGCGGCCAGGCTATGGCTCAGCGACTTCGCCCACGCGCTGTTGGGCACGGCGAGATAGAAGTCGGCCGGGCTGGCCCCGGCGGCGACGGCGTCGGCAATATTTCGTGCGATGTACGCAAACTCGTCCTGCGGAGAGGGGAAGGCAAGGGCGCGTGCGTCGCCTGCATGGCCGCCGGTCGTGGCGGTGCGGCAGCCGTACCGCTCCGAGGCGTTGTCGTGATTCTCGTCTTGCGCGCCTGCCCTCGTGTATCCCTGCTCGCATTCTCGTGCTTCGGCTACGAGGGCCGCGCAGCACGCCTGAACTGGTCCGGCGTTCCGGCAGGTCCCAAGCCCGGTCACCTCTACGCCGTCTGCCTGGGCGAACTCCATCAAACCCTGGGCGTAGGGGTACGCCTCGAACACCTCGCTCGTCGCCTCGGGGTCGCCCGTGACGACGAGGGCCTTGCGGGCGGCCAGCCTGGCCAGCTCCTGCGAGGCTTGGCTGAGCAGCTGGTAGTCGTCGACGAGAACGCAGTCGTACGAGGCCTCTTCGCATGACTGCGGGCTTGCGCGCAGCCAGTGCACGGCAAGGTTCGACAACTCGCAGGGCAGGATGCCGCCCGAGAAGGCGAGGCACTCCTTGATGAGGGCGTGCACCTGCAGCTCCTCGTCGGACACGAGCCAGGCAGGGTCGTCGTCGGCCAGCTCGGTCCAGCTGCGGTAGAAGAACTTGAGCATCTCGCGCAGGCGCTTGGGGCGCACCCCGCTCGCCTTCACGTCTTCAAGCAGGATGTTCTCCTCAAATGGCAGTAGCAACCGGGGCTTGCGGCCGCAGGCGGCCTGCGCACTGGGATTGCTGAGGATGCCGAGGGCAAGGGCCCGTGGGGTTGCGACGCGCACGCCCTGCGCGGCAAGCCCCGCCTCGTCGGTACCGAGGGCATGGGACAGGCGGGTCCTCAAAAAGTCTGCGGCCTCGGGCGAGGCGGCCAGGACGAGGACCTTTGAGGCACCCCGTTTGTCGAGGCTCAGCTCTTGTGCGCCGGCCGATGCCTGGCACCTCTGTCTTTCTGTATAGTCGGCCGCGCGCTGAACCAGGGCCTCGGTCTTGCCGCTCGCGGCCCCGCCCAATATGCATGCGCGCATCATGCTGTCTGCCATACGTCCCCCTGCTATTCCTCGCCGCTCAGCACTTCGTCGAGGAATGCCTCGTCCTCAGCCAAAAAACCGTCGGTGAGGTCGGCCAGGCCAAGGTAGAACTTGGTTTTTGCCAAGCGGCGCATGTCGGCGGTCATCATTGGGGTCCAGGAGGCAAGGTGGTCCTCAAGGAAGTTCCTCTGCGTCTGCAGCAGCGTCGCAGCCTTGTCCTCGTCGCCTGCGCGCAGGGCGTCGGCGGTACGTGCGCAAAGCACCTGCATGAACTCGAGCTCGGCGGCCACGTGGTCTTCGTTCTCGTCCCACTTGGGGTCTTTGTCCAGGCCGTAGGCGTGGTAGATGGCGAGCACCTCGTCGCGCGCCTCCTGCATCTTGAGGCGCTTCTCGGAGGTGTAGACGCTCTCGAAGGGGAAGGCGGCCGCATAGGAGTCCACGCCGTAGCCGATGAAGACGCGGGTGAAGTCCACGGCAAGCTCTGTCGTGCTGCGCTCGTCGATGTTGCTGAGATACTCTGCCAGCTGGCGGTACCCGGCGTTGGCTTTGGGCGAGCCGGTGGCGGCGGGGAAGCGCGTGGCATGCAGACCGTCGAGCAGCGGCTGGTCGACCTCCACGCGATACAGGCGTGCCAGCAGGGCGTAGGTCGAGTCGCGCTGTGCGCAGAGGTCGGCCAGGTCGTTGAGCATTTCGTTTGCCATGGGGCGCTCCTTTGGGCTGAATCCTAGGCCTCGAGGTCGGCGAGAATCTCGCTGCTGGCCGGGTCATTTACGTGCTCGAGCTGGGCGAGGGCCTCGCGGCCGACTCCGGTCAGCTCCCAGGCCTTGCCGCCCCAGGTGAGCGCGTCGCACTGGTTGAGCTTCTCCACAAAGCGCGACGAATAATACCGGGGCTTTTGCAGCAGGGGGTCGGCGTCGCAGGCCTTGGCTATCTGCTTTGCCGTGGCCCCGGCACCTGCGCTGCACAAGGTGAGGATGCGCTTGAAGATGGGCAGGTAGTCGCCCTCTTCCTCAAATAGCTTCTCGGTACGCCCCTCGGGGTCGTCGGCCGCAAGGACCTCCAGGCCCGCCTGCGTGGTGACCCAAAAGGCGGGCGGGGGCGTCTGGGGCTCCAGGTACTCGATGCCGTCCACCACAACGGTTTTGGGCTCGAGCTCAACCTCCTCGTAGGATTGCCCATCCTCGCCCACGCGCTCGATGGCGCCGGCGCGCTCGAGCAGCATGCAGAAGTCGTTGGCCGAGTACACGCTGTGGTCGCGCGTCTTGAGGTCGCAGATGAAGTCGGCCACCTCGCGCACGGGCTGTTTGTCGCGGCATTTGCGCAGGATTGCCAGGAGCGTCTTGCGCCTGACGGCCATGTGGCCAAACAGCTCCGCCGTGCGCACGCTGGCGGGGCGCGCGTCGTACGCGGGCACGGGCTGCACCTCGGGGTGCTCGGCCTGCTTGAGGTTCGACCCGTCGCCCACGGGGAAGTCGACCTCCTCGTCGTCCTCGAAATCGATGTCGGCCAGCGGGTCGTAGCCCTCGTCGAAGGCGGCGTCGAGGTCGAGCTCGTCGATGCCTGTCGCCTTGGTTGTGTCTGCCATACGTGTTCCCCTCCTTGTTGGGGCGTGCACCCCGAATCCTCTGCTCTCTGCGCACATATGGCGGCAATGGAAGCCGATCTCCGCCCCCATTGCCGCCCAATCTACGCAGCCCCCTCCTCAGCGGGCGAGGTTCTGCAACCTCCACTAAAGGCGGGTTCTGATGCGCAAGGCGTGCGAAGGCGATGTGTACTGGAGTACATGAGCCTTCGCAGAACGCGGCGCATCAGGTTCCGCAACCCACTAAAACGCGGGTTCTCGTCCGCAAGGCGTCGGGAGGCGATGCGTACTAGATGTACGTGAGCCTCCCGAGAACGCAGCGGACGAGGTTCCGCAACGCTACATCTTTACCTCGCCGTCTTGCCAGGTGCGGTTGCGCAGTATGTAATAGTAAGACGGGTCGTTGCCGGAGTTGGGCAGCTGGTACACGTCGGACTCCGCGTAGTCCTGGGCAAGCTCGCCCAGGGTGATGCGCCCGCCGGTGAACATGGCCTCGTAGCTGTGGTCGGCCGCCTCGCGGTCCATGTCGTAGACCACGTCGGGCGCCTCGAAGCTCTCAATGCCCTTGTCCAGGTCGCCGAAGAAGCGGGCGCGGCCTCCGCACTGGCTCACGCACTGGGGCAGGCCACCCTCCTCCACGAGATCGTGGCACAGGGTGCACTTCTCCACCACGGTGAGCTCCTCGTTGAGGTAGCGCACACCGTAGGGGCATGCCGGCACGCAGGCCTGGCAGCCGATGCACTGCTCCGCGTCGATCTGCACGGTGCCGTCGTCGAGCTTGACCGAGGCGCCCGTGGGGCACACGGCCACGCACTCGGGGTTCCGGCAGTGCTGGCACGAGACGGGCAGGTAGTACATCTCGACGTCGTTGGTGTGGACGTAGTCGGCCTTCTTGGTGGGGCCCACGCGCAGGACCTTGTTCCAGAAGTTGCCGATCTCCACGTTGTTGGCGGCCTTGCAGGCCACCATGCAGGCCATGCAGCCCACGCAGCGGTTGAGGTCGGTGACGATGGCGTACTGGCTCATTTCCTACGCCTCCTCTCGAATGTCGTAGTTGGGCAGCCATTCCTTCAGGCGCGGGTCGGAGGCGTCGGCGATGATCTGGGTGCCGTCTTCGGGCGCGCAGGGGATGACCTGGCCGTTCGGGCAGTTCTCAGGCGTTGCCTTGTAGATCTTGACGGGCACGCCGCGCATGTGGCTGGAGCCGATGAACTTGTCCTGGCCGTGCGGGTCCCAGATGCAGTCGATGCAGGAGAGCTCGAAGCCGTGCGTGGGGGCAGGCAGCTCGGGATACCACCAGGCGTGCTCGGCGTTGGCCCAACCCTTGGAGATGCCCTCGTAGAGGTCCACGGTCTGGCGCACCTTGCCCCACTCGGTCTCGATCCATGCCCAGTCGCCCTGCTCAAGGCCGCGCTCGGCGGCGTCGGCCGGGTTCATCTCCAGGCGCGGCACGGGCCAGATCTCGCGGCACCAGGGCAGCTGCCTGTGCTCGGAGTGGAAGTACACCGGGATGCGGCGGCCGGTGGTGAGCAGGATGGGGTACTCGGTGGTGTCCACGTCGCCGTTGGGGCCGCTCTTGGGCTCCTCGAAGCGCGGCATCATCTCGCCGATGACGTCGAACTTGCCGGGCTCGAACTCGTTGGCCTTGTCGATGCAGTACGTCTCGAACGCCATGGGCCAGAACTCGACGAGCGCGTTGGGCGTGGGGCAGCCGAAGTTGTTGACGGGCTGGCCGTTGTCGTCCACCGACCACGGCGAGGCGGTGCAGGCGTCCTTGCCCATGCGCATCCAGCCGGTCTCGAAGCGGCGGTAGGTACCCCAGCGGTCGGGCTCGAGCACCTTGGCGTTGAACCAGCCATGCTCCTGGAAGTCGGCGCGGTAGTCCTCGAAGTGCTCCCACTTGCAACCCGGGTACTGGGTGCCGAAGCCGTTCACGTCGTTGTGCGCCTGGAACCAGTCCTCGAGGCGGTCGTCCTGGGCATAGGCGCCCGGGGCGTCTCCGGCGATGTTGGTCCAGGTGCCGTTGATGTTGCCCTGCTTCTCCATGGCCTCGAAGAGCAGACGGTTGATGTCGTAGTCGAACTTGGTGTCCACCGGGGGCTCCACGGCCTTCTGCGTGAGGCCGATGCCGCCGGACGCGCCCTGCGACACGCGGATGTTGTTGATCTCGGTCCAGTGCTGGCACGGCAGGATGATGTCGGCCATCTCGGTGCCGGGATGGTGGAACATGTTGATGTCGACCCAGAAGTCCAGGCTGGCCATGGCCTCCCATGCCTGATGGGCGTTGGCCATGTTCATGAACGAGCCGGACTCGTTGATGCCGCCGCGGATGGGGTAGGGGTCGCCGGTGAGCGCGGCCTCCCACAGGCACGTGGCGTCGGCCCACTCGTTGTAGTACGCGGTGAGCGGGAACTTGTCGGCGCCGACCATGTTGGAGTACACCTCGTACTGGTCGGGGATGTCGTTGGGGTCGATCGTCTCGTCGGGGTAGTACGGCAGCGGCGTGCCCAGGCCTAGGAGCTGCTTCTTCACGGCCTGCGGCATGTTGGAGCCGGGTGCCGCGGTGGCCTGCTCGTCCACGGGGGTGCGGGTGAGGCCGCGGTTGCCGGCGGGCGTGTCGAACGTGCCGGCCGAGTAGATGAGGTTGAGCACCGCGCGCACCGTCTGGGTGCAGTTGCCGATCTGGTCGGGGGCGAGGTTCAGGTGGATGCCGCCGTTGGGGTAGTTCTGGCCCTCGGGGCGCGTGGCCCACTCGAGCAGGGCGTCCTCGATGAGCTGGGGGTCGAGGCCCGTGATCTGGGAGCACCACTCGGGCGTGCAGTCGGCCACGGACTCCACCAGGTAGCTCCACACAGGGCGCGCCGTGTGCACGCTGCCGTCGGCCAGCGTCACCTCGTGGGTGCCCTCGAGGTCGAAGTCGATGCCGGCGTCCTCAAGCTCGTGGTAGGACAGCGGCGGCAGGTAGCCCTCCTGCGAGGTGCCCTCGTAGACGACCTCCATCTCGTCGCGGGTGGGCGCCACGTGGTTGCAGCCCTCCCACTGGGTGGTGTCCACGTCCCAGTACACCAGGCCGCCCTTGCCGTCGTTGGCGTTCTTGTTCCAGGCGTAGAACTTGCGGCACGAGCCGCCTTCCACCAGGTCGCTCTCCTTGAGCAGGCGCGTCTTCATCTTGGAGCCGGTGAGGTCGGGTGCGGCGGTGATGGGGGTGGACAGGTCGAAGTAGCGGCCTCCGGTGGGCTCCATGTCCTCCACCACGAGCAACGACGCGTCGCTCCAGCGCTTCACGAACTCCCAGTCGATGAGGTCGTGCTCGATGAGCAGGTGCTGCCAGCAGTTGGCCAGCGCGCCGTCCGAGCCGGGCCGCAAGTTGAGCCAGTAGTCTGCCTCCTTGCCGGCGCCGGTCAGGCGCGGGTCGATGATGATGTGCTTGTCGGCGCTCGTCATCTTGTCCACGAGGTTGCGGCACGAGTCGTCGTAGTTGGAGTTCTCCGGCGAGGTGCCCCACTGCACGTACACGCGGGGCCCGTCGCGCAGGGCCATCCACGGCGCGCCGTCCACGGAAGAGATCCAGCCCATGAGGCGGCGCGGGCCCTTGCAGATCTCGGAGGCCACGTGGGCGTTGGGCGTGTCGAAGAGCCACTTGTAGAACGCGTAGGGGCCGTAGACCCACTGGCGCGAGGTGCCGCACATGTTGAAGATGGACTGGCCACCGTACTGGTCGATGATCTCGGTGAACTTCTCACCGATCGTCTCCATGGCCTCCTCCCAGCTGATGCGCACCCAGCCGGGCTCTTCGCCCTTGGGGTTCGTGCGCTTGAGCGGGTGGTAGATGCGCGCCGGGTGGTAGGCCGCCTGCACGGAGGCCTGGCCCTTGGAGCAGTGGTTGCCCGAGGATTGGAACGACGACTGGTCGCCCTCGGTCTTCACGATGCGGCCGTTCTTCACGGTGACCCAGACGCCGCACTCCATCTTGCCGCAGCCGCGGCAGCAGCTGCGGATGCGCTTGACCTCGTCCTCGCGGTCGACCGCGCTCGGGTCTTCGGCCAGAGCGGCGCCGGTGCCCACGACCCCTGAGAGCGCGACCGTCGCGGCGGTCACGGCAGACAGTCTGGTGAACGCGCGGCGTGTCAGGCTGAGCTTGCCCATGCTTTCCTCCCTTTCTTCTGTTGGTGCCCCTTTTCCCTTGGGGTCGGCATGCACAAACGCACCGACCCCAAACCCATTGTGCGCGCGTAAGGGAGGCGGGGCATCATGCAAAGGGTCCTTTTCGTTTGGTTCGCGCCATGCGCGGGTTTGTTCCCCATATCATGCAAAATGCGATTATGGCTGGTAAATGCAGTTGATGGCGATATAGGGGGACGAATCGGGACACAAGCGCAGGCAACCTTTGGCGCGGGTATGGCATCATGGGGGAGGCGACGCATCAGGAAGCGAATTCGCGATGCCCGGGCACTCCCTGCGCCAAGCGTCGGCCCAAAGACCGTCGTCGCAAGCCGGTTGCCCCGCCCGGTCCCATAAACCTTTTGAAGGTTGATATATAATGCCGGCAAAAGGGGAGGCAGGGGTTTCATGGGACAGGCATTGCCGCCGACAAATGAAGACAAGGCCGTCGGCACCGAAGAGGGCGGCGTCGCCGCGCGTTTGCGCGGCGTGCATTGGCGCGAGCTCGTGGGCTTGCGGTCGGTGGGCTTCGCCCTTGCCCGCGCCTGGGTGTACCTCATGTTCATCGGGGCGGCGGCGAGCTGCGTCACCTGGAACGGCAGCCCCATCCCCGGCGTGGCTTTCGGTGTCTCGACGGTGTGCCTTTTCCTCACCATGTTCTTGCCGGCGCTGCGTGCCAAGGAGTTCTGCGAGGCCATGAGCAGGCCCGGGGTGCGCTGGCTCGTACCCGCGCTGCTGAGCATGGGCACGCTCGCCATCGTCTCATCCACCTTGCCCGGCATGCCTACCCAGGTACTTTGCATAATCGGCGGCGTGACGACCGGCGTGGGGTCGGGCTTGCTTGATTTGGGGTATGGCGAGCTGTACCGCAACGTCCCCTCTCGCCAGACGGCGTTTGAGGCGCCGTTCGCCTTCCTTCTCGCCGCGTGCGTCTATTTTGTCTCATGGTGGTTGCCGCCTGCGGGGGCATGCCTGCTCGCGTGCGTTATCCCGCTTGTGTCGAGCGGCATACTGTTCGGGCCCCTCGGCGTGTGGTCGCCAGCCTCGCAGCCTGCCGTGCGGCCCGTTCCCATCTCCATTACCAAGTTTGCCGTGCGTGTGGGTGTCTGCGCGTGCCTGGTGGGACTGGCCGATGGCCTAGTGCGCGCGGTGTTCATGGAGGCCGGCGGCATGGGCATGCGCGACTTCTACCATGTGCCGTCCCTCGTCGCCTCTGTCGTCACGGTGGTCATCATCTGGGGGAGCCTTATCGTGCGCAAGACGTTTGACTTGCGCTGGATTTACAAGGTGACCGTGGGCATCATGGCGTTCGTGTTCCAGTTGCTGCCCATCTTTGTGGGCACGGGCGTGCAGAGCGTGCTGGCGCTTGCGGGCTACGGCACGTTCAACGTCCTTATCTGGATGCTTCTCGCTGACACCGCCTATACCTACCGCCTCTCGTCTATCACGGTGTTCGGCATCGGCTGGTCCATGATCACGCTCGGTGTGCTGCTCGGCTCGTTTGCCGGCAATGCGGCGGTGGCGGCGTTCTCGCCGTTTTCTCCTCGGATGCTGAGCGTCGTGGCTCTTGCCGCCACCTGCGCGGTGCTGTGCTCTTATATGTTCGTGCTCAAGGAGAGCGACCTCGTGCAGATGACGGCCCAGGCTGAGAGGGCCGAGGACGCCGCAGACGCTGCGGGCAAAGATGGGGTACCTGGCGACGGGGCTGGCGGTGTTCCGCGCCCGCCGCGTTTCGTCAACAGGTGCCGCGATATCGCAGCGCGCTATGGCCTCACCGAGCGAGAGACGGAAGTCATGATCTCATATGCAAAAGGCCGGTCTTACGCGCGCTTGCAAGAGGACCTCCATGCGTCGCGCGGCACGGTGACCACGCATCTGCGTCATATCTACCAAAAGTTGGATATCCACAGCAAGCAGGAGCTGCTTGACCTCATCGAGGGAAGAGGCGTTCGGGTTGACGAGAGGGGCGATGGGCGTGAGTGAGTCGCGGCGCGTATTGGAGTACGTGCGTTCCTGCGTTGACGGGGGTCGCCTGCCGACCGATGTCGAGAGGGCGTTCCTCCTGGAGGATTTGAAGGCAGCCGGTGTCGAGACTGCAAGGCTCCGGCACGTGCGCCAGGAGCTGACCGAGCGCAACGATGCGTGCGGGCGGCGTCTGCGTGACGCCGCCGAGTTGAGGGGCGCGGCCGAGACGACGAAATCGGCGTTTGCAAGGGGCGTCGCGAACGCGGGCGAGTATGCAGAAGGCTGTATGTTCGCCTCGAAAGGGGTTGCGGAGGCACGTACGTTTGCGGTGGACGTCGAGGGGGCGACGTCGATTGGTTCAGGGAGAGCTTGCGAGAATGACGGTGCCGATGCGGCTGCGAAGGGTCTGCGAGGGCCTTCTGCACTGGTGAAGTGGCGCACCCCTGAGGAGGAGCTCGAGGGGGTGGCGCGCTATGTCCAAGAAGCCGTGCGTGTCGGGGGCGATGGCCTGCCTGCCAGCCGCGTGTGTGTCGCCGTGCCCGACAACCGCTGGGCACGGCTTGCGCAGCGGGCTCTTGAGCACAGGCGCTTTGCGGCAATCCGCACCCAGCTCGGTTACGCGCCGAGGGAGGACCCGCGCGACGCGGGACTGTCGCCCGTAAGCGGGGTTTTCTGCAGGCTGGCCCTCCTCGCTGACCCTTCCGATGCGCTTGCCTGGCGGGCTTGGCTCGGGCTCGGCAGGCCCGACTTGGGCGTCTCGCTTTGGGCGAAGGTGCTGGAGGCATGGGACGCGTCGAGCCCGTTTGATGCGCCTGCATCGCTGGAGCGCGCCGCACTCGATTGCGTCGACATCAAGGACGCCCTTGCCGATGCGCGCGGCTTCCTGCTGGCGAAGTCAGGCCTGCGGGGCTACAGCCTCGCCCATGCCGTGGGGATGGGCGAGGTCCCACAGCTGGTGGGGGTCATGGATGGGGTGGACGTCTGCGATGACGCGTGTACCCTGTTCGGCAAGGTGCAGGCATGTCTGTGCGGCCCCTCGTTCGGCGACGATCCCCATGTCGTGCATGTGGTGACGTACGACGCAGCGGCGCCGGCGGGCTACGGGGTGGTCGTGGCCATGGCGGCGGTTGAGGGTTTGGCCGGCCGTTTCTCCGGAGCGAGCGCGGACGATGCGCGCAACGCCCGAGATGGTCTTCAGCGGGTGTTGGATATGCCATGCGACACGCTCATCGTCTCATATTTCTCGCGCATGCCCATAGAGCTTGCGCGCAAGCTGGGCTTGCCGGTGTCGCGTACTCGTAGGGAGGGGGCGCACGAGATGGCCTGTGTTTGCCGCGCCCATGTCCTTGATGAGCTGGGCGGTTCTCTGCCTCCCGCACAGGATGGCGAAGCGTTTCTTGCGGGCTAGGTGGACGATTGTTAGGCGCTGCCATTCTAATCAGACAGCCTTTTTTGCCTGCTTCGTTGTGACGACGGTTTATCCGTTGGAAGACCTGTCCATCGCTTTCCCATGCGGTTGAACGAAGAAGACCCCGCGGTTTTTGAAAAGCACGTTACTTGGAAGAAACTGCCGCGATTTGGGGGTTCGCCTACCGTGGTTTGGTGCCAGGTCTCGCCTTTTGAGCGCTGGCGGGGCGCGAAGTCGCTCCAAATGGCGGTAAACTCCCCCTCGCAAGCGTGTGCGCACGCTTGTATGCGGTAGGCGAACCCCGTTTTCGCGGCAGCATCAGACGAATCGACCGCTTTGCTCCATGCATCTTGGAATGACGCTTGCAACATGGTAGGCTGGCTTCCATGGATACGGTACTCTGCCTTGGATCAGCTTGGGAATACTGGCATATCGCCAGAATCGTCGACGACCCGGCCATGCGGGCCGACCCCGTCGCACGGAGCAGGGTCTTACCTATTCCGCGTTCTAGAGGTGTGCTGCTTGAGTCCGGTGCGCCTCGCCCTGAAAGTCTCTCTGCGTTGCAGCGGGGGTTCTCACAGCTCGAGTGCGTCGAACTCTCTGATGGGAAGCACGCTGTTTGCGGTTTGACGTTACCGTTGCATGTGCTTGCAGCCAAAGGAGGGACCTATCGCCAGGCGCCGGGGCGCGTCATTCATCGGGCGTGCCTCCCGCTGCCCGCTGAATCGCTTGTGGTGATTGAGAACGGCCTGATGGTGAGCTCACCGGAGCACCTCTATCTTCAGGCGGCTCGCACGCTCGACGGCCTCGGCCTGGTGTGGTTTGCAAGCGAGCTGTGCTCGGTGTTCTCCGTGCATCCCACAGGTGCAGGGGGCATTTTGCCGGCGCGCCCCCTTACGACCCTCAAGAAGCTGGCTAATTATCTGGAAACGGCTTGTGGCGCAGGGGCTTACGGCGCGAAGAACTTTGTCCAGCGTTCGGCATGCCGTGGAGCATGCGGCTTCCCGCCGTGAGATTGCCTGCGCTTTGCGCATGTCGCTGCCCCGCTCTTGGGGCGGCAGGGGTATTCCCAAGCCGATCCTGAATTATGGTACGTCCATTGACAAACGCCTGGCTTCGGCGCATGGATGGAATCACGTGTCGCTCGATATGGCATGGCCCGATGCCCGTCTCGCCCTGGAGTACGACAGCGACTCCCATCACCTCGACCCTCGCCGTCGTGCGCGGGACAATGACAAGCGTGCCGTGCTTGAGCATATGGGCTGGCGAGTCGTTCCGTTTTCCACCAAACAATTCGATTCGCTTGTGATGGCTGACGACGTCTTTCGCAGGATAGGCTCGTTCCTGGGTGTCAAGAACCGTGCCGGAGAGGTGCGATATGACTGGCAAGCCCGTCGAAGCGACCTCAACCGTCGCCTATGGCAGCTGTGCGAGAACGGCGTTGAGCTGTAGGTTGAGCCGTCAGGTGCACGCCATATTGCGACGGCGGCAAGTTTTGGCGCTAATCGGGGCCTTGCTCGACAGCAGATTCCGGTCAACAACTGTCCTCCCGGTTTCGGCGATTGAAAATGAAGGCGCGGGGTG
>CAKUKJ010000015.1 GCA_934662525.1 uncultured Coriobacteriales bacterium
CCAACATCCTGTACAACGGCTCCTACCACTACACCGACTCGGCCGCCATCGGCACGGGCCGCGTGTTCAGCTCCGACTTCTGGGGCGGCTACCAGGTGTTTGAGGACTGCGTTGCCAACGGCGACTGCGTGACCGACGAGCCCACCACGCTCATCGTGAAGAACTCCGTCTACGGCAAGAGCCTGGGCGGCAACGGCTTCGCCTCCATCTACTTCGAGAACTCCAAGGTGAAGGGCGGCTGCGCCGAGTTCCAGAACACCACCTCGCTCGTGACCGACGTCGCGGCCATGACGCTCGTCAACTCCACCCTTGAGTGCTCGGGCGACGCCCTGGCCAGCTCCTCCAAGGGCGAGCGTGCCATCGTCACCCTCGTCGACAGCTCCGTCGACATGACCGCCGGCTCGCTGCTTGCCAAGGTGGACGGGTACGACTCGGTGAACGCCATCACGCTGGGCTCGGTTGACCCCGAAGACGTGGACGCCTACCAGGCACGCTTCAACGGCCAACTCGCGTTCAAGCTGTACGGCGACAACCAGATCGCCACGCCTGACGGCATGCTGGGCGCAACCGTGGCAGAAGGCGCAACGCTCACCATCTACGGCTCGGTGGTGGACGAGAGCGGCGCGGCGGTCGAGATTCCCGGTGCCACGATGGAGACGGGCGACGAGTACGGCACGCTCACCGTGGTGAAGTGCGCGGTCGAGCACCCGGCCGCAGCCGACACCAGTGCCCAGCCTGCCGCCGGCGCGCCTGCCGGCAACGGCGCAGGCGCGGCCCCCGAGGGCGAAGCCCCTGCAGGCGACGGAACTCCCACCGACGGTGCCGCACCCGCAGGCGACAAGCCTGCCGAAGGCGCTCCCGCCGCTGACGCAGCTGCCCCGGCTGACGCCCCCGCCGCCAAGTAAGGACCCCCACGGGCGACTGCGGGTGCACACGTAGACGCCGAAGGGTATCGTGCACAGGCCCCGTCGAGCGAGCACATCGACCGGCGGGGCCTTCCCTTCCCATGGACGGGAGGTGCCTCATTTGCTGCAATGCCAGCCGATTG
The DNA here is from genome assembly GCA_934662525.1 of uncultured Coriobacteriales bacterium. GTDB lineage: Bacteria > Actinomycetota > Coriobacteriia > Coriobacteriales > UMGS124 > UMGS124. The sequence goes on from CAKUKJ010000015.1 coordinate 1,049, forward strand.
CCCTCGCAGCCCCGGCGCATCCCCCCTGTCGCGCGCCTTATCCCCGTCTCCGTTCCCAGCCGAGCAAGAACGACGAGTTCACAATCACAAAGACGCTGCCGCAGTTGTGCACGAGCGCGCCGCTCACCGGCTCGAGCACCGCCAGCATGGCCAGGATGATTGCCACGAAGTTGAGCGCCATGGAGAACGTCATGTTCGCCTTGATGCGCCTCATCATGGCATGGGAGAGCGCAAAAAGATGCGGCAGCTCGGCGATGGAGTCTCCCACCACCGCTATGTCGGCGGCCTCCACGGCGATGTCGCTGCCCACGCCGCCCATCGCGATGCCCACAAAGGCCCGCTTGAGGGCGGGCGCATCGTTCACACCGTCTCCCACCATGGCAAGTAAGGTGCCTTGGGCCTCGGCCTTCTCGACATAGGCAAGCTTGTCCTGCGGCAGACACTCGGGCACGACCTCGGAGATGCCGGCCGCCTGAGCGATAACGGCCGCCGCAGCCGCATTGTCCCCCGTAAGCAGAACGCCCTGCACGCCCTGAGCAGCAAGCTCCTGCACAGCGGGGCCCGAACCTAGGCGAATCGTGTCGGACAAAGACGCAAGCGCGAACGGCTTGCCCGCATCTGCGACGAGGATGACCGCGCGTCCCAGCTCAAGCTCATGGTCCAGACCAAACGCATCCCACACCTCGCGGGGCACACCCGCCTCGGCCATCATGTCGAGGTTGCCCGCCGCAAGGCTGCGCCCGCCAACACGGGCCCTCACTCCCCTGCCGGGAACCATCTCGAACCCTTCTGGCTGCTCAAGCGCACAATTATGCTCGCGCGCCGCCGCCACGACGGCCTTGCCCAGCGGATGCTCGCTCAAAAGCTCGCACGACCCCAGGATGCCCAGCAGCTCATCATATGAAAGCTTGCAATCCGGGGCTCCCTTGAGCGCGACGAGCTGCGGCCTCCCCTCGGTGAGCGTGCCCGTCTTGTCGAAGGCGACCTTCTTCACGGCGGCCAGGCGCTCCAGGGCATCGCCCTCCTTCACCAGAAAGCCGTGCCTGGTGGCGTTGCCGATGGCGGCCATCACCGCCGTGGGCGTGGCAAGCACCAGGGCGCAGGGGCAGAACACCACGAGCACGGTGACCGCACGCAGGGCCTCGCCCGTCAGCGCAAAGATGGCGGCAGCTGCGGTGAGCGCGCCCATCACGATCCACGTGGCCCAACGGTCGGCCAGTCGCACGATCTTTGCCTTGCCCGCCTCGGCGCTGCTCACAAGCCTCGCCATGCGCTGCATAGAGCCGTCCGCACCCGGTCGCGTCGCCTGCACATCGATGGCGCCGAACTGGTTGAGCGTGCCGGAGAACACCTCGTCGCCCACCTGCTTGTCGACCGGCATCGACTCGCCGGTGAGCACGGCCTCGTTCACGCTCGTGGTGCCCGAGACGATGCGCCCGTCCACCGGGATGGTCTCGCCGGGCAGCACGCATACGAGGTCGCCCTCGCGCACGGCCTCCACCTCGCGCGTCTCCTCGGAACCATCCGCCCCCACGACGCGCGCCCGCGTGGGCGTCATCTCCACGAGCCTCTCGATACCCGCACGGGCGCGCGCAACCGTCAGCTCCTCAAGCAGGCCGCCCAGCCGCATGATGACGGCCACCTCGCCGGCAGCGAAATACTCGCCGATAGCGATGGACGCGATGAGCGCGAGCGACACCAGCAGGTCGGCCTTGATGTCATGCTCATAGATGACGGCCAGCGCCGCCTCGCACACAATCGGCAGGCCGCACAGCACGATCGCGACCCATGCAGGGTCCACCGGCAACTCGTCTGCCGCCATAACGCTCGCCACGAGCGCCGCCGCCGATATGACGATGCACGCCACATCCTTCTTTGTGCCGCCCCACTCAAGCGTGGCCTCCAAGCGCCCCCTCATCTGGTTCATCTGATGTACTCCAAACTTCCGAACATGGATAGTTGTATAAAACACTGTGTTCGGTATAGTGGAGCATGTTTGATAGGGAAAGAATCAATGCCTGCACAATGGAGGGTAGCACACGCGCCGGCTTTTTGCGCCGTAGCGAACGTCTCGGCCTGCAATGCACGATTCCGGACATCTTGGCCGAAACGTCCCGTAACTTGGTTGCTCGGGCCGGCCCGCCCAAGCCAAACGGGCACGGCGCCCACCATCCCGCCATGCCCGTCATACACGCCGTCATACATATATAGACGCACATGCATGCCGATATGCATGAGCGCATCTTATCGTTCAAAGGAGCGGCATCCCATGGACCGACGTCAGCGCAAGACCCGCCAGGCCATCTACGACGCCTTTGAGGCGCTCATGGCCCAGGCGCACTACCGCGACATCACGGTGGCGCAGATCATCGAGCAGGCCGACATCGGCCGCAGCCCCTTTTACGCCCACTTCGAGACGAAGGACGACCTGCTCGACCAGATGTGCGTGGAGATGTTCGACCACATCTTCGAGGGGGTCAACGAGCACTGCGTCACGCACGCCGACCTGCGCGACACCGACCTGGCCGGCATCCTGGCGCACCTGCTCTATCACATGCGCGACACGCATTCCGGCGTGTGCGCCAAGCTGCTCCATGAGCGCGAACCGCACTTCACGGCCTACTTCTCCGAGAAGCTCGCCGTCCTCTTCGCACGCAAAGTGTGCGACATGCCCCAAGGCGTCCCCGTCGACTTTGCCCAAAGCCTGCTCGTCGCCTCGTTCACCCAAGCCGTGTCCTGATGGTTCGCCTCGGGGTGCGTTTGTTCCCCTGAGGAGCTCGCCCGCTGGTTCCTGGCAACGCTCAAGATTGCGTGAAGGGAGGATACGAGAAAGTTGCATGGACAGGGAGGTACGGGGATGAAACGATCGAGATGACTTTTCACACCGAGTCCATCGATTCGACGGGCCAAGAGCCCGCTTCTGCGATTCCCACTCGCCCCAGCAGAAAGGGACAAAAAGGAATACGCCGGTCTCGTTTCAACCCACGCGCCCGCGGCGTAAGTGATTACTTTGCCTAGATGGTCGTGGTTGGTGTCCTCGAGCTGGTTCTCGATGATCACCTTGCGTCCGGTGCCGGCTTCCTGCGCATAGATGTCGACGTTGAACGAGCCCACCGACGACTCGGTCTCTATAAGCTCAAGCTCAATGCCGACTGCCGAGCTCAACATGGCAAGATTTGGCTCCTCGGAGAGCCATTTGGTGAAATCAAGAGCCTCATGGGGCCATACATCGCGCAGTTCTACTTTCTTGAGTTTATCGAGATTGTATTTCATTGCATTCCTATCAAATCGTTGGCGCGCAGAGCACTTCATCCGCATCCATTGAAAACTGCGCTATACGCTATCGCCGAGCCAGCGCTTTCGCCAATTCTCCATCCGCACGATCTTCTCTGATGGATTCATCCCACCAATCGCCTTAAGAACATCCCGCGGTTCAACATCCCCATTTTTGTGTTTCAAGGAGTCTTTTGCTATGTCACAGGCAAACTGAACGGACGTCGTCGCAGCAAAGGGTTTTCCCTGCCGCGCCAGGTTGAACGCTTCGGCGGCTCCGCTTATCGCGTTGTTGAACAACTCGCTGGCGTCCATCTGCTCGGACGTGTTTTCGACCAGATAGTCAACACCGTCGTTTCCGACGCCGAACTCAACCCCTCCTTGTCTATCCTGCCTGCCGAAAGGCGTTTCTTTTCCAAGGCCTAAATATGGTGTCTGAATCACGCCTTGTCGAGCAGCACTCGTTTCGAACATGCCGTTGTAGCATCTGATAATCGCGGCGTCTCTTACCTCGTCGCCGTAAAGCGGGCAAAACGCAAGCAGGATCCAATCAACGTGAGCCGATGCTTTCTTGAGAAGCTCATAGGCTTCGCAACTAATTGGGAACTGCCCTAGAGATACCCTGGTCTCCTTAAATCCATCATTAAGGAACCATTGACGCAAATCCGTATGGAGCTCAATCAGGAATCCAAGCCGGATATCGGCATTTGCGTCAATCTGCATTATGTTCTCGCTATACGCATCGAGCTTGGACGCATGCCCACGACCGTCCTCTCCGAACAGCCCGGCATAAAGCGAAGCTCTGATGTCGTCAACGCAGGCGTTTGATTGCTCCCGTATCGCCCGGCTAATCAAATCACCAAACCCCTGGTAAGCCTCTTTTGCCAAAGCGCCCCTGCGAGCTGCATCCTCGTGCCGTCTTCGAAACCGCTCTGCATCTGAAGAGAACCTTGCGGACTTAGATTCAACCTTCTTGCCCTTCCCGATATGGTGGTCAACTCGGAAGTGCTCTATACCGACTATTCTTTTCCCGCTTTCGGCTGTGATGACAATATCGGGTCTGTCGAATGAACGGATGTCGCCCGATAGTCGGGCGACATTCCGTCTCGCTTCTCCGCCTTTTGCTCTCGCGACTTTCAATGATTGCTCGTAAATCGAAAGCTCTGCTTTCTCCCGGTTTTCCTTATGGTTCATAAGCATTGTCTAGCTCATCTTTCCCATCACCTCGAGCAGGTCGTCGTAGGTCGCCACATTGTGGTAGCGCACGTCGCTGGTGCTCATCTCGTTGAAGAGCTTCTTGGCGCAGGCGATTTTCGCGTTCTCCACACCGGAGAGCTCCAGCGTGTCCATGGTGCCCTTGGTCTCGGCGACAAAGAACACGTGGCGCACACTGCCCTCCTTGAAAGCGATGGCCCAGTCGGGGGCGTAGTTGCCTACTGGCGTGGGAATCTGGAACGCTCGAGGCAGCTTGGCGTAGACCACCACCTCGGCGGCGGCGTCCATGTCCTCAGCAAACCTGCGCTCGCCGTCGGAGTCGGGGAACACGAAGCGCTGGATGTTCTTCCTGGCCTCATAGGCCTTGCTTGCATTGTCGGGCATGCGCCCTGTGAAGATGGCCTCGTCGTAGGTATCGTCTATCTCGTGGTAGCTGATGTGCTCCACCACCATCGTCGCCTTCTCCGACACGATGAGCGCGGCAGCCTTCTTGATGAACTCCTCAGGGTTCACGCGATATAGGCCGAACACGGCGGGCTCGATGCCGGCGAGGATTGCCGCGGCGCTCCTGCGCGTTATGGCGGCAGCCTGCGCCACCTCGCCGACGAGGTCGTAGGTCACGCCGATGGCGGCGCAGCCACCGTCCACGTCACGCAGGGCAGTCACAGTCCGCGCAAAAGAGCCGCCGCTTCTCACCTCGTCGCGCGTGGCCTCGTCCTTCTGCCCGCCGACGGTCAGGGTGTACTGCAGCTTGCTCACGCTCAAATCGGAGTTGATGCGCGCTATCGACTTTCGGCGCAGCTCCTCGTCCGAGAAGCCCACGGTGTAGGCGTGCTTGCGGTTGATGCGTGTCCACAGCTCCTTGAACTCGCGCTTGGCGAAGTTGTCGGTGAGAGAGTTCTCGGTCACTTTCTCCTCGGCGCGGCCAATCAAGCCATCGAGCGCGTGCTCGTCATAGACGCTCCTCACGAGCGCCTCGACCGCCTTCGCATGCAGGGTGTCAGCCACCTCGCTCGGCATCTTCTCCATGAAGCACTCAACGAAGAAGCCACCTGTCACCATCGTCATGAAGGCCTCGGTCGGTTTGTCGTCATCGTCGATGAGGTCCGACTTGTACAGTGCCTTGTAAATGCGTCTGGACTCCTCAGGCGTGAAGGAGACGACGTCGCCGTCGATGACGAAGTCGCGTTCGCAGAACATGCCCATGTCCACCTTCTTGGGGCGTGGGCGCAGGTTTCTGCCCATGTCGGCCTGCAGGTCGCGCACAAACGTCTCATAGCTTTCCGAGGCTATAACGGTAAGCAGGTTCACCCGGTGCACCTCGTCGGGGCCCAGCAGGGCCGCGTCTTGGCGGTTACCGTCCTGGTCCACGCAAAGGCGCAGGCCGCGGCCGACCTCCTGGCGCTTGGATGTCTCCGAGCCCGACTCCTTGAGCGTGCAAATCTGGAAGATGTTGGGGTTGTCCCAACCCTCGCGCAGCGCCGAGTGGGAGAAGATGAAGCGCACGGGCTCGTCGAACGACAACAGACGCTCCTTGTCGCGCAGGATGAGGTCGTAGCCGCGCTTCGCGTCGTCGTCGTTGATGCCGATGCCGTCTTCCCGCTCGGCCTTCTTCTCGGTCTTAGACTCGACGACGTTGCCCTTCTTGTCTACCGAGAAATAGCCGCCGTGCACGGCGTGGGCTCCGTCCCGACGCAGGTACTCCAAGTACGACGGGTCGCGCTCGTCGTCCAACGTCGGGTGTGCCAGACGCTCCCCCACAATCGTCTCGTACTCCTCCTCGAAGACCTTGCCGTAGCCCACAACCTGCCCGTTACCGGAGAGGTCGCGGTACTTGGCCACCTCGTCGATGAAGAAGAGGGAGAGACACTTGATGCCACGGCGGAACAGCGCCTCCTCCTTTTCAAGGTGGCTCAGTATCGTCTCGCGAATTTGGATGCGCTGCATGTCATCGGCAGCCGAGTCGTTGTAAATCTCGCCGACGTAGACGCGGCCGTCGTCACCGATGGCACGGTCCAGGAAGCGCACGTAGCCGGGACGTCCGTCCTGCGGAGGCACGACGCCGTCGTTGCCGCTCGCAATGGTGTAGCCGCGGTACGCCTCGAGCTTCGTCGCCCCGCTCGCCTCGTAGATGCTGTCGCCCCCGCCAAAGCGTGCAGTCTTCTTGCGTACCTTACCGCTAGATCCCATGCACTTGAACTCGATAACGGCTTCGGGAGCGCGATTCTTGGACACCACGATGTCGCGCAGGTACAGGTAGCCGTCGGTGCCCCGCATGTTCTTGAGCGCGAATCCCTTCACCTCGATGCGCTTCACGAGCTTCTGGTTGTATGCGTCTAGCGCGTCCAGCGCGTACACCAGGTCATGCCTCTCCTTGTGCGTTGCCGAGTAGTTCAGCACGAACAACGGGTTGAAGCGAGCGATGCCCTTCTGGGTGGCTCCGCCTTTCTTTCCCATCTTCTGGGGCTCGTCGCAGATGACGATGGGTCGCGTGGCAGCAATGATGTCTATGGGCCTGCGGCTGCCAAACTCGTCGCGCTCGTCGAAGATGATGCGCGCGGCCTTGTTGGCGGCGCCTTCCTTCATCGACGCGTTGAATGCCTGCATGTTGATGACCATGCAGTTGACGTCGCTCGACTGCGCGTAGGCATCCAGCTCGGTGAGGTTGTCCGAGTCGTATATGAAGAACCTGATCTTCTTGTGGTACTGGGCGAAAAAATGCTCCTGGGTATTCTCCAAACTCTTGGCCACGCCCTCGCGAATGGCCACAGAGGGCACCACCACGATGAACTTGCACCAGCCGTACAGGCGGTTGAGCTCGAGCATCGTCTTGGTGTAGACGTAGGTCTTGCCGGTGCCCGTCTCCATCTCCACATCGAGCTGGCAAGCCCCCATGCCGGAGAACAGCGAGGCAGACTCGGGAATCTGGTTGCGGCGCTGCACAGCGCGCACGTTTGCAAGGATGTCGGAAGCCGAAAGTGCGACGGGCGCGTTGGCAAAGCCCTCGGCGGCGTCGCCGAAGTCGAGTATTGTTTGAGAGCCCTGCGGCCTGCGGCCCAGGTCGCGCAGGTACGTCGCGGCACCCTGGTTGGGCTGCCCCTCGAAGACCGATGTCACCGCATCGGCGGCGTCGGTCTGGTACTGCTGTACTTTGAACTTGAACTTCATCTACTCGGCCCCGCCTTCCGACAGCGAGCCGCCCTCGAACTCGCGACGCGTGCTTTCCATCTGCGTTTGCAGCTCCTCGACCGTGGGGAGCTCGAAGACGTACTTCGACGCGAAGAGCTGCTTGCCGTCGGCCAGTGAGGAATAGCGGGCTATTGCCTCGTTCTTTTCCGAACACAGGATGAGACCTATGGTCGGGTTGTCATCGGCGCGCCTCTGCAGCGCGTCGAACATGCGGATGTAACTTTCCATCTGGCCCACATCGGCATGCGAGAGCTTGCCCATCTTCAAGTCGATGATAACGTAGCATTTGAGGACAGCATGGTAGAAGACGAGGTCGAGGTAAAAGTCCTCGTCGTCGAAGCGCATGAGCTTCTGGCGGGCCACAAAGCAGAAGCCCGTGCCAAGCTCGAGGAGGAACTCCTGCAGGTGGTCGATGAGGGCTTGTTCCAAATCACTTTCACGCAGGCCCGGATAGTCTTTCAGATTCAGAAACTCAAGGACATACGGGTCTTTGATGAAATCGACCGGTGCGACTTGCGACAGCTTCTCCCGTGCCTCGGCCACAACCGGCTTCTTGTCGCGGCTTGCAAGCAGGCGCTCATAGTAGAGCACCGAGATCTGCCGGTCGAGCTGACGCGTGGACCAATGCTCGTCGGCCGCCTCGTTCATGTACCACGTGCGCGCAGCATCGTCTTTGACTTTAGAAAGCTTGCGATAATGCGTCCACGTCAATTCGTGACGCAGTGCGTCACGAATTGGGAACGCAAGGTAGAACAAGCGCATGTAGCGAAGGTTAGAGACGTCGAAGCCTTTCCCGAATTCGTTAGTCAGCCGCTCTGAAAGGCCTTGAATCAGCTGGTCACCGTAATGCGCCCTCTCCTCTCTACCCTGCTCCTCCACGATACTGCGGCCAATCTCCCAATAGGCGCAGACCATGGAGAAATTCACGGCAGCATAGGCCCTGTGCCGCGCCGTCTCCAGTATGCTGGCAATCTTGTCGTAGAAACCCGCCGGCACGATTTCCGACACGCCCCGTCCTGTCAATTCGTTCATGCTCTCTCCTAGATGACTTGGGGGACGGTGTCGGGGCTGTAGGTGCGGAAGAGCTCCTCGTAGTTGGCGTGCGTGGCGTCGTCGGCCATGGAAGCATCGCGGATGGCGGCGTACCAGGGCTTGGCCTTGGCCATCTCCTCGATGGTGTCGGCACCAACGTTCTCATCGAAGCAGGCTGCGAGCTTGTCGCCGTCCACGAAGAAGACTTTCTTGTCGGCGAGTACGCGCTCCTCGATCTTCGCGGAGTACGGGATGCCGAGCTTGGGCAGCACCTCGAAGAGCAGGTCTAGGTCGCTTCGGCCTTCCTTCACGTTGTCGACCATGTCAAAAAGGCCCGCCTGGTCAGTCTCGTCAGGCGTAAGATAGGAATCCTTGAAGTTCGAGGAGTCGATGCGCAGGACGCGGAAGCCCAGGTCGGGATAGGGCTTGGGATCGGCTCCGAGCTCGAGCTGGCGGTTGGACTCGTCAATCTCGGAGGCGATCTTCGCACCCGCACGGCGGATTCTCTCCTCGCCGATTTCGGTGAGTGTCGAGAACTGGCCTGACGCCTTCTCGGGAATCTGTACGAGAACGAACTTGCGATGCCCGCCGTCCTCGACGTTCTTCTCCATGACAGCCTGCGCCATGGAGGCCGAACCGGAGAAGAAATCGAGCACGATGCAGTCCTGCGAAGACGCGATGTCGAGGATGCGCTTCATGAGGCGGACGGGTTTGGGAGTGTCAAAGGGGGCAGAGCCGTCGAAGAGCTCAGCCAACGCTTTTGATGCCTCTCCAGTATGCCCAACCTCCTCATATGGCCACAAATTACTTGGAACTCGTCCTGCCGTTTCATCAAGATATTTCTTTCGACGCATTCCCCCTCTTCCATTCCCGGTGAAGAAGAGAACTGGCCAATTCCCAGCATCATAGCGAGCCTGCGCTTTTGCATAGGTCTTCTCTGAAGCATCAACGAGCATGAGAGCCTTGACATCTTTTCGCACCTCTGAAACCGGAAGATCACAAATGGCGGCACGCTTCTCCTCGTCATGAATATCCCGCCACTCATACTCAGCCCATTCGCTCATTAGGTTGAGCATGCTGTACCCGCCGAGGGGACGGCACCGTCCCCTCGGCGGGTACAGCAGCTCACCTGTGAGCGGGTGTTGAATAGCGTAAACCATCCCCTGGTGGGTTGCCGCGCCAGGGGCAGAATCAGTAATGGACTGCCACGGTCTTGGGTCGCCATCAGGGCTGGAATAAAGTGCGTTCATCTCGTCTGTTCTAGGAAGCGGAATTGGTGCCCATTCGGCGCACTTCGCATAGACCAAAATGTGTTCAACCTCGGTCGCAATTCCCTTTGAGTCATTTCGCTTCGAATAGGTCCTCTGCCAGGCGATGTCCCCCACAAAGCATGCCGCTCCAAACACCTCATCGCAGATCTTGCGCAGGTTGGCACTCTCGTTGTCATCAATGCTGATAAAGATGGCGCCATCGGCCGCCAACAAATCGCGTGCCAGCAGCAGCCTCGGATACATCATGGAGCACCAGTCGGAGTGGAAACGGCCGTTGCCCTCGGTGTTGGCGACCAGGCGGCCGCCCTCCTCGTCGTAGTCGCCGCTCTCGGCGTCGTACTCGCCGCGCGTCTTTGCAAAGTCGTCGTCGTACACAAAGTCGTGGCCCGTGTTGTACGGCGGATCGATATAGATGAGCTTCACCTTGCCGGCATAGGTCTCTTTGAGAATCTTCAGCGCGTCGAGGTTGTCGCCCTCTATGTAGAGATTCTCGGTGGTGTCCCAGTCCTTGGACTTGCTAGGCTCGGGAATCATCGTTTTGTAGATGGGGCGGCGCGCCTCGGCCTTGGCCTCGCGCTTGCCGGGCCAGGTGAACTGGTAGCGCTCGCGCTGACCTTCAGCCACATCACCCAAAAGATCGCGCAGTGCGTCGAAGTCAACGGCACGCTCGTGCTCGCCGTCACCATTCTGCACCTCGGTCACGACTTGCGGGAACAGTTCCGTAAGTTTGTTTATATTCTCAACAGCGCCATCAGGCGTACCCAACTCGATTTTACGCATTGCTTTCTCCCTTGCCAGAATTCTCGCGTTCGCAAATTGGACACCCGCGCCCTTTATTGATCCTTAGGGCAATCGACATGGTCCAAACATGCTCAGGGTTGCTTTCGCATATCCACTCCAGCTTGAAGTCAATCTTGCCGAAAGGTTTGATGTTCCAGGGGCTAACCGGGTTGGATGGGCTCCACTCGGCAGCGAGCTGGGGATACTTCCAAGCAAGAGAGCCCATGACTTTACCGCATGAAGGACAACGGTTGTTCTCTCGGAGCTGCCGTTCCCTGACGGTTGCCTCCCATTCGTGCCCGCACGCTATGCAGCGCCATACTATGGTTCGCTTACTTCCGTCTTTGACGTTTTCCGGGGTGCAGTTGCCCCCATCCCTCGGACGAACCCACTCGACGGCCAGTTCAGGGTCGGTCGTGGCGAGGTAGCCCTGATCGGGCAAGGCTTTCGTCGCAAGACCGCGGCACACCATGCAACCGTTCTCAAGGTAGCTATAAAGGGTCTGAGTGGGATGGTGCCCCTTCGTGCACTCAAGGTGAATCAATCTGCCACTCGTCACCGCCTCGGTCGAAGGATCCCTCTTATCGTGCCAGGCGGCGAGCAGGTCAGGAAAGTCGGCCGCCGTCATCTTGTCGAGAGCCTCCCACTTCATATCGAATTCCTTGAGTCGGAGCGCAGTGCAGCTAGGGCAGCGTGGAGCAGTGCGCATCGCATAAACCGGCGCAGTGAAGCGATGGCCGCAGTCGGGGCATTTCCAGGCCCGCTCCTCGCGGGAGAGGCAAGTCAAATCGTCAGGAATCTCGCCGTTTGCCCCCAAATCCCACCATTCCAGGCAGGGCGAATCCGAATCCGCAAGCAAGCGGACCGTGGCATCCTGGTAGAACCCGGACGCAACGGGCGTTGCCTCCCGGGGAACCGCGACGGCCTCCCTTCCGAAGGAGATTCCCAGCGATTTGCCTCCGCAGGTGCAGCCGAAGGCCACATCCCCTGGACGCTCGGCAGTCTGCCTCCCGCAGGATCTGCATCGAACGACCAGGACGTCGTCGCCGTCATGGCTACCTTGAAGGAGGTTTACGAAATCGAACCCGTTTTCCTCGGCGAGCTTTTGGGCCTTCGAGATGCTCAGGGGGTCGGGAGCGCTGATTGCGCCCTGATCTATCAGGTTGTCTATATCGGCCCCGCCATCGAGCATGTGCTTGATGGCGGAGTTTTTCACGGCCCTGTCGTCGCCGTACCAGTGCATCCAATAGCAAGCACGGCAGACCTTCTCCCCGATGTCGTTCTTGTCAAGGATATACTTGAGGCGATAATGCGCCTCCGTTCCGCATGACGGGCAACGGGTAAACAGGTACTCGTCTTTCCGGTACTTGCCGTCTTCGGCGTAGGGTTGAGCGAGCTCGAGCCCTGCGTTGGAAAGAATCGCATTCAGCTCCTTGTTCGTCAGCTTCATCTCGCGACTCCTTCCTCGATGGCGGCAATCTGCCGTTGAAGTTCCTTCACCTGGTCGAATAGCGCGTTTTTTCGCGCGGGTTGTTTCTCTTTGCGACCGCGAGCTTCAGTCTTGGACAACTCCTCGCGAAGCACCTTGAGCTTGGCGTCCATCGCGAATCGCTCTTCCACGGTTGTGGACTCGTTGCCCGTATCGCCATAGGCAACCTGCGAGGCAATCGAGTCCCAAACCCCGTCCATGCTCGTCGCTTTCAGGGCAAGAGAAATATCGTCGACATTGTGCCATTCTCCCACGACGAGCTTCTTGAACATCACCGCGAGGCAAACCTCGCCGCTGAAGGTACACGCGAACAGCAGCTTGTGAGGGTTCGCCTGAGCCACAAGCGCCAGCACCTCTTCGGGGACGCGACGGTCCTTGAGCACCACTTCCATCACGAGCACCTCGTGCACGCGCTCGCCGTCGGGAATGCCGGTCGTGGAGGTCTTTATCGAGTTCGCGATCACGAAGCGCTCGATGTCGTTGATGAAAGACTGGCGTAGCGCGGCGCTTACCTTCAGGCGACCGTAGAAGGCCTCCTTGGGTATGCGGCGACCCACCTCAGTCGTGCTCGGAAGCCCTAGCATCGGGGTCTCACCACCAAGAAGCACACCAGCTCGAAGTCGTCGAGCCCCTCGATGTCGTTCTCAAGGAAGCTCGTCGTGTCGCCGCTGAAGAAGCTGTCGACGTCGGACTCCTCCTTGGAGTCCACGATCGACGCCACCGCGTCGCGCAAAAGCCCAGCCTCGTGGCGCATGTCGCGGCCGTTCTTGGTCTCGCGGTTGTAGGCGCGGCACAGGGCCATGTCGGGCCCGGACTTGCCGCGGCACAAAAGGCGCATGTCATCGAGCACCGCCTTTGGCTCCAGGTGCCCGTGAACCACGGAGCCGTCGGGCCCCATGTGCACCACGTAGAAGGGGTGCAGGCGGTTCGCGCCGTCGCGGTCGATCTTGCTGTTGACGTTGCGCAGCACGAAGATGACGCCGGGCTCGTCGCCCTCCACCACGGCGTTGATGCCGCTCGGAAGCCTGTCGATGTCGGGGTTGTCGCGGTAGTAACCCACCAAGTCCATGCGGAACTCGTTGAGCCCCAGGTCGGTGATGGACACGCCGCCAGAGACATCCTCCAGGTCCACGACCTTGTCGCGCATCTGCTCGAGCTGCTGGCGGCGGTACTCCAAATCTCCCGTCTCGTCTGGGTTGATGTAGTCGTCGTCGCCGGTGGACGTCATCACGGTGATGCGCATGCGCTCCTCGACGCGCGCCTTGAGTTTGATGTACTCGTCAAGCTCCACGTCAGGCCAGTAGTTCACCAGCTGGATGCAGGCGTTCTTGGAGCCGATGCGGTCCACGCGGCCGAAGCGCTGCACGATGCGCACGGGGTTCCAGTGGATGTCGTAGTTCACCAGGTAGTCGCAGTCCTGGAGGTTCTGGCCCTCCGAGATGCAGTCGGTGGCGATAACGATGTCCACGTCGCAGCCGGAAAGCTGAGGCGCCACCACGTCGCGTTCCTTCGACGCGGGCGAGAAGCAGGCGAGCACCTCCTGCATGTGCGGAGGCACGGCCTTTATCGTGCAGGCGCAGCCGTCGCCCGTTACCTTGGCGCACTCGAGGCCGAGCTCTCGTTTCGCAAAGGCCGAGACGTTCTCATAGAGGTAGTCCGCCGTGTCGGAGAACGCGGTGAACACGAGCACCTTGCGGTTGCCCGGATTGATGGGGCTTTGCGATTTTTCGCGAATCTGTTCACACAGCTCTATGAGCTTGGCGTCGTGGGCAGAGTCGATGTCGCGCACCATCGAGATCAGAACCTCGATGACGGCGACGTCCGCCTCGATGTCGCGCTCCCAGCTCATCCAGTCCATGTCCTCGACGAGGATCTTCGTGGCGCCGCCCACCTCGAAGCTGCCCTCGTCGTCGGGGTCGAAGTCGAACCCGCCCGGCAGGTCGCCGTCAGCAACGCTGGCGCCCAAGGCAAGACCGCTACGGTAGTCGTCAATGGTTTTGAGTGCCGTGTTCATGACGGATAGAACACGCTCGAGAGTCAGCCGGAACGAG